>JAEUKG010000791.1 GCA_016794325.1 Myxococcales bacterium
CGGTGTTCCGGTCCACCGCCGGGCAAGCGAACGCCTACGACATCGACGAGCGCCGCCCGACCGCCGCGGTGCTCGTGCACGACGCGCCGATGATCCTCTCCCTGATGATGCAGAATACACCGACCGGGAGGGTGGTCGACGACGGCCTGCGGTCCTTCGAGGTGTGGGAGGACCTGCCCCCTCCCACCGACGTGACGTCGCTCGCCCCTGGCCCCTTCGTCGCCCGAGACGAGCACGGCAGCGTCTACGTCCGGCGCCGCCTCCTCGGCGTCGTGCCCATCCAAGCGGACGGCTCGACCCGCTTCGAGATCACCGGCGGGTTGCCCCTCGTCTACAAGCTGCCCGAGACGCAGCTCTCGCGCGAGCGCAACCTCCCGCGCGTGGTGTCGGAGCACGTGATGTGCACGCCGGGGGAGTCGCTGCACGAGGGCCTGCCTCGGCGCGCCTTCGACGGCTTCTGCGCGGGCTGCCACGGGTCCGCCTCGGGCAGAGGCCTCGACAACGCCCTCCAGCCCGACGTCCTCTCCCGGGCATCCGACACGACCGCCTACCGGAGCCCCCCCGCCCGCGTCACCCCGTCGCCGGCCGAGCGCGGCCCCGTCGTGGGCCCGTGAGCGGGCGGATCCAAGCAAGCCCTGCGCCCGCGCGCGCGCCCGTCGGGCCGACGTTGGCCTGGCGGGGGGGCTCCGGTCGTGGCATGACACGTCGGGGCGCGAACGGGATACCCTGAACGTCGCACCGAGAGGTCCCCCATGCGAACACTCGTCCGCGCGTCGTCCGTCGCCCCTCTCCTCGCCGCGCTCGCGGCGTGCACGGACGCGCCGGCGCCGTCCGGCGCCAAGCCGACGCCCGGAGACATCGACCTCGCGTTCGCGAGCGCGCACGCGGTGCTCGTCGACTTCGAGCTCGACGGGGAGCTCACGTCGCCGTCGTCGGCGCCCGCGACGCAGCGCGCGCAGATCGCGGCGCAGCTCACGTACACCATCGGCCAGCTCAACGGCGACTCGTCGGTGGGGCGGATGGAGCGGCTCGAGATCACGAGCCTCGTGTCGACGCCGAACGCCGCCGGCACCTACGACGTGATGTACCACGCCAAGCTCCCCGTCGCGTGGGGAAAACCCTCGGCGGTCCCCGCCACCTACACCGTCAAGGTGCCGCGCGTCGCGACCGCGGCCGGCCTCGACGCGTGGGTCGGCACCTACAACACCACCTGCGTCGGGTTCGACGGCAGCGGGGCCGATCGGTACAGCTTCTGGTACTACTACCGCCCCGCCACCGCGGGCTGCGTGCTCTCGCCGACCGACACCGTGTCGGCGGTCGCGACCGTCACCAAGTCGCCGGAGAACACGGTCGGAAAGTACCCCGAATACGACAAGGTCTGGTCCGACGGGCAGCTCCGCGTCGTCGCGATGTACGGCCGCAACGAGAGCGGCGCGACCGCGAACAGCGACCCGGGCATCGCCGACTACAACTCGTTCGTCGCCCAGGTGCGGTCGTACGTGCGCAGCGTGCAGCCCGACCTCACCAAGATCACGGAGACCCCCGGGCTCACGAACACGCCGGGCGCGGCGATGCCCCAGGTATCGATAGCGGCGACCCTGCCGCTCGTCGGGTCGGAGGCCTCGGCGCGCCGCATCCAGGTCGACGTGATGCTCGTCGGCTACCGCATCTACCAGGACGGCGCGACGTTCGACGCTTGGTACGATCCGCTCACCCCGACGGCCGACATCGTCCTCTACGCGGGGCACGCGGGCCTGGGCGAGAACGTGCACACCCTCATGAACAAGGGGGTCATCGGCCCCGGCCAATACACGATCTGGATGGTCAACGGCTGCGACACCTTCGCCTACGTCGACCCCACCCTCGCGGACCGGGTGTCGGCCGCCAACGGGGGCGCGGCGAGCACCCTCTATCTCGATACGGTGTCGAACGCGATGCCGAGCTACTTCGGGCGCACCCCGGGCGGCTCGATGCGGATGATCCAGAGCCTGATGGCGGTCACCGCTCCCCGGAGCTATCCGGAGATCTTCAGCGGGATCGACCCCAAACAAATCGTGGTCGTCACCGGCGAGGAAGACAACACCTACGACAAGTCGAAGCCCGCCGTGCCCGGCGTGCCCATCGGGGTCCCGGACGCGGGCGCGCCCGACGCGGGCGGGAAAGACGCCGGCGGCGGCGCGAAGGACGCCGGCGGCGGCGCGACGGACGCGGCGGCGCCGTCCGACGCCGGCGCGGGCGCGAGCTCGAGCGGTTCGTCGGGCGCGAGCTCGGGCGGCGCGAGCTCGGGCGGCGCGAGCTCGGGCGGCGGTGGAGACGACGCGGGCTGCGCGTGCACGTCGGCGCCGGGGCACGCCGCGGGCGGCGCGGGGTCGGCGCTCCTCGCGGTCGCCCTCGCCACCTCGCTCGTCGCTGCGCGGCAGCGCCGTCGCCGCGAAGCCGCGGGCGACGTTCACTCTCGAGAGTGAAGCGCTCGGAGGGCGCGTCGGGCGGCGCCCTTCGAATCCTCGGCGGAATCCCGGCGTTCGTGGCGGACGTTCACTCTCGAGAGTGAAGGGCGCCCGCGTTCACTTCGTCGCGGCGATGCCCCGCGGCGGCAGCGCGCGGAGGTACGTCACGAGGCCGTCGAGCTCGCTCGGCGTCGCCTCCCATTTGTGGTTGCCCTTGTTGACGGGGATGCCGTTGATGATCCCGGCCGTGATCACCGTCTTGGCCGACTCGTCGTCGACGGGCGAGAGCGTGAGCGGGGAGTGGTCGGCGCCGCCCGCCTTCTCGTGGCACTGCGCGCAGGGCGGGTCGCCGCCCGCGGCCGCGTTGTGATACCGCGTGTTGCCGGTGTCCCAGCGCGCGCTCGTGTATTGGGCGATGGTCAGCTTGGCCTCGACCGACGTGCCGCCGGAGGTCGCGGTCAAGGTGACCGAGCCGGCCTTCTTGGTGGTGACCAAGAACCACTTCTCGTCGGTGCCGGCCGCTTCGGGGTTGGTGTTGGTGGCCGTCTTGATGTCGACCATCGACGGGTCGGACGCGACGAGCTTGAGGTCCGCCTTCGCGCCGGCGATCGAGATGGGCACCGCGAAGGTGTGAGCGCCGTTGTCGAAGCCCGTGTAGGCGCGGTCGGGGAGGATGGTGAGGTCGGTGTTGTTTCCGATCCCTCCGTCGCCCACGTCCGCGTCTTTGGGACCGCCGGAGCCTCCGTCTTTGCTCGTGCTACCGCTCGATCCCGACGAGCCTCCGTCGGAGCCGCTGCTGGAGCACGCGATCGCCGCGCTCGTCACCACCGCCAAGCCCAACACACTCATCCAAGCGACGCGCATCTGTCCTCCAGTGCTACTGGAACGCAACCCATGTGCCGTCGAACCTGACCTAAAAACCCATGGAGTTCTCAGGTGAAGGGAAAGGTACGACCGGGGCGACTGGGCCCCCGCCAGACCATCCCATTGTACCGGCAAGCGACCGCCGACGCCCGTGAGATTGGGCCCTCCCCAAAATAGGCAGCACGCTGCCGATTTTGGAGGGAGGGGGATCGGCCGGGGGTGGGCGTCCCGAAAATGGGCAGCACGCTGCCTATTTTCGAGGGAGGGGGATCGGCCGGGGGTGGCGTCCCGAAAATGGGCAGCACGCTGCCTATTTTGGAGGGAGGGGGATCGGCCGGGGGTGGGCGTCCCGAAAATGGGCAGCACGCTGCCTATTTTGG
>JAEUKG010000793.1 GCA_016794325.1 Myxococcales bacterium
GTGCTCGGGGGCAGCGCCGCCCGGTCGCGCGCGCGACGCCGCACGCGCGGCGGGCCTCGTCTGCACGCGCGAGGTGCACGTGGTCGGCAAGGAGGGCAAACCTCCGCTCTTCGTCGTGACGGCGATGCGGCGCGCGGGCGAGGTCGCGCCCGCGAGCCCCAGGACCGAGGTCTTCCGAGCGCGCCTCGCGGACGGGTGGCTCCCTCCCGAGATGCACCGCGCCCGCGCGGTCCTCGGCTTGCCGCCCACCGACGGCGCCCCCCCGGAGGTCGACGCCGATCAGCGCTCGCCGGTCGGCGCCTCGCCCAAGGTCGGGTCGCCGGCCTCGAAGTCGACGATGCGACCGTAGCTCATCGTGTGGGTCGACCCCTCGAGCACCATCCCGAGCGTGATGACGGCGACGACCGCGTGTTGCCACCCCGACGAGGAGCCGTGGTCGCGCTCCCATCCGATGGGGCCCGGCGACGGCGACGACAGGCCGACCCACGGCTTCGGCGGCGGCGTGCCCTTCCGCACCGGCTTCGGAGGGGCGAACGTCACGCGATCGCGCCCCGAGCCCTTCGTCTGGCAGAAGAAGTGGCCGAGCCCACGCAGCTCGCACGGGACCACGCCCGGCGCGACCTCGGAGCTCGCGGCGCGCACGAAGCGCTGACGCGACCGGAGATCGGCGTAGAGGTACGTCTCGCCGTCGAGGGCGACGACCTCCACCGACTGCACCGAGCTCCCCTCGCGCATCGCGACGACGAAGGTGCGCATCGGCCCGTGCTCGCGCACCTCGTCGATCCAGATCTCCGCCGTCGACTCGCTCGCCGCCCACGACCGGCTGCCGGGGCTGCCCCAGAACAAGAAGTAGTGGCTCGCGCTCCGCGTCGACTCCGTCCACTGCCCGAAGCGCCACCGCGCTCCGACCCGCAGGGGGACGAGCTCGTTGCCGCGCTCGGCGTGGCCCGTGACCTTCACGTGGTCGGTCACCGTGAGCCCGAGATACGTGTGGTATGCATGCACCTCGCGCTGCTTGACGCCGAGATCGGTGACCTCGAGGTTGCGATCGAGGCGCCAGCGCGCGGCGTCGGGGTCGGCCCAGGGGACCGGCACCACCCGGCCGAGGTGGGCGTCGCCCTCGTCCCCCTGCGCGACGTGCGGCAGATCGCCGACCGACGCGACGTCGGATGCGTGCCGGAGGACGAACGCCGAGGGCACGGCGGCGGTCATGAAGCCTGCGAGGCCGAACGGCCACGCGCGGAGGATCACGCGCGCCTCGTTGGTGGCCGCGAAGACGAGGACGAACACGAACGCCACCGCGAGCGTGATGCCGGCGTAGCCGATGCCGCGCTCGATGAGGATGGGCTCCCGGAACACGACCTTCGAGGAGTGCGCGGACGAGCAGCCGCCCGGGCCGTCGAGGGCGAGGAGCAACCCGAAGAACGCTCCCACCAGACCCGCCGGGCCGAGGCCGAAGGCGGGGTGCGGCCCGCCCTTCGCACCGCGTACCCGAATGAGCAGCGCCACGAGTACGGCGAGCGACACCGTGGCGGCGATGCCACACAAGCTGGCGGTACGGCTCTCGAGCTCGTACTCCGTCCCGCCCACCTCGTGGTGGAACGGGGCGAAGGAAACCAGCCGCGGGATCGCGCCAGCGAACGACGAAGAAGCCAAGATCATGACGTGGGAGGTCGCAAACGGCATGCCGCCTCCAGCGGTGTCCTCGCGGATGCGGGGCCTTGTGTCATGGTGGAGGATACCTCCTGACGGCGTCCGACGCCGCTGCCGACCGCGGGGAAGATCGGCGGCACGGCGCCCGTATCACGGAGCGCGGGCGCGTCTCGCGCCCGCGTCTGCGAACCCATCGGAGGTCGAGGTGGCTCTCCCGTCCATGGCACCGCGCGTCGACCTCCTCGCGTCCCTCACGCTCGCGGCTGCGCTCGGGGTCGGGTGCACCAAGCCCGCGCCGCCGGCGCCGGACGACGCCGAGGTCACGCGGCGGGCGCAGGCCGCCCTCGCGCCGTTGAAGCAAGGGCTCAAGGCGGAGCTCGGCTCCGCGTTGGCGGGATCCATCGACGGCGCGATCGACGTCTGCCAGCGGCGCGCCCCCGAGCTCGCGCGCGCGCACTCGCAGAACGGCGTGACCGTGGGGCGCTCCGCGAAGAAGCTCCGGAGCCCGGGCAACGCGCCGCGGCCGTGGCTCGTCCCGGTGATGGACCGCCTCGCCGCCGCGCCCTCCGGCTCCGACGCGCACGAGGTCGTGCAGCTCGACGGCGGTCGCCGTGGCTACGCCGAGGCGATCTGGGTGTCGGCGCCCTGCCTGACGTGCCACGGGCGCGACGTGCCCGACTCGGTCGCGAAGAAGCTCGCCGAGCGCTATCCGTCGGACGGCGCGCGCGGCTTCGCGGTCGGTGACTTCCGCGGCGTGTTCTGGGCGGAGCTCGAGCCCGCGGCGCGTTGAGAGCAGCGGCGCGCGCCGGCGTCGGGCGCGCGCGCGCTACTTCAGCGTCGCGGCCTCGGCGGCCTTGCGGAACGACGCGCCGGACGTCGCGTCGCCCACCACCCAGAGGTGCACGGCGCGCGACCGCGGCGTCCGCACGAGGATCTCGGCGACTCGCGACGCGCCCTCGCCCCACTCGTGCCACTCGGTCGCCTGGCCGAGGAACGTCGCCGGCGCCTTCGTCACCACCGGGCGATCGTCGGACTGATCGTGCTGGAACGCCGGGTGCCCGCCGAAATACACCCCCAGCCACGCCTGCGGTGCCCCGATCTTGCGCACGGGGCGCGCCCGATAGACGAGGAAGTCGTGTCCCCGCTGCGCGGTGACCACGCAGCCCTCGGGCATCGCCACGTGCAGGGTCGAGCCGTCGCCGGCGTCGAGCGCGAGGTTCGTCCGCAGCTCGAGCCGGCGCGCGCCGGCGGCGACCGAGGCGAGGATGCGCTCCGCCTTCGAGCGGTAGGCCCCCGCCTCCGCGCTCATCTCGGGCAACACGTAGAACGCGATCGACACCAAGGTGGCGTCGGGGAGGCGCACCAGCGCTCGCTTCACCAGGAGCGCGCCGCCGGAGGCGCTCGGGTTCGTCGGGGTCATCCACGAGGCCGAGAGC
>JAEUKG010000585.1 GCA_016794325.1 Myxococcales bacterium
CGCGCTCTCGATCGGCCTCGCCGAGGCCGCGCTACGCGAGGGCGTCCGCTACGCGGCGGAGCGCGAGGTGTTCGGGCAGCGGCTCGGAGACTTGCAGAATACACGCTTCGTGATGGCCGACGCCCGGACGCAGCTCGACGCCGCCTGGCTCCTCACCCTCCGCGCGGCGCGCCTGCTCGACGCCGGCGAGCGCGCGAGCGCCGAGACGAGCATGGCCAAGCTCTTCGCGAGCGAGGCCGCGGGCAGGGTCGTCGACGCGATGGTCCAGGTCCACGGCGGATACGGATACTCGCGCGAGTACGCGGTCGAGCGCATCTACCGCGACGCGCGCGTGACGCGGATCTACGAGGGCGCGAGCGAGATCCAGCGCCTCGTCATCGCCCGCGACGTCATGGGGGCGTGATCGGCGCGCGCGGGTGGCCCTGGCGCCGGATCGTGGGCGATCCAGGGAGCCCCGATCGCGCCAGATTCTCTCGTGGTTTCGCGACACGGACCTAGGCACGAAGTGTGCGATAGGCGCGTACATGCTCCGCCGCCTCCTGCTCACCACGATCGCCGCAGTCGCCGTCGGCTGCGCCGCGCCTACCGAGGCCGACGACGCGAGCGGCGACGAGACCACGAGCGAGGGCGCGCTCAGCGGCTGGGCGACCGTGGGCACCGGCGTCTCGTACACGCGCGCCGGCACCGGCGAGGGCGTGCTCGTCCTCTACGGCGGCTACACCGCGCAGCTCGGGTGGGTGCAGGGCTGGGCGAGCGCGCTGCACTCGTCGAAGCTCCAGTCGCTCGGCGTGGGTCACGTCTACGCGGTGCAGGGCCCGCGCGACGCGGGCTACGGCGGGCGCGAGATCGCGAACACCAAGCTCGGCGCGCACCTCCGCGCGAACGCCCCCAACGCGACCTTCGTGCTCGTGGCCGCGCACTCGAGCGGCACGTACGTGGCGCAGGAGCTCATCGGGCAGATCGCGCGGAGCGGCGACGCGGCGACGATGCTCGGCAAGATGGTCTACGCGAACCTCGACGGCGGCTACGGGCTCGAGGCCGCGACCGCGCGGCAGATGCGCAAGGCGGTGTTCGTGTGGGGCGAAGACCCGCGCGCGGGCCAGTCGTCGAACGCCGAGGTGATGAAGCAGCTCGGCGGCCAGTACGGCGCCAAGGGCAAGACTGTGCGCGTGGACGCGAGCGGCTCCGGCTGCAACCGGTCGGCGAAGTGGTGCCTGCACGACACCGTGATCACCTCGCGGCCCCACAACCCGGCGATGTACGACCTCGCGAACGACTACGTGAAGTTCGCCGGTGACCGCAAGGTGGTGACCTCGTGGATCGACGCCGTGGAGGGCGACCTCCGCTGAGCTCGCCTCAGTAGGCCGAGAAGGTCGAGTGGTAGAGGGCGGCGCCGAGCGCCGAGCTGACGGCGACGACCTTGCCGTCGTGGATCAGGGCGGTGGTGTGGTAGCCGCCGATGTTCGGGGTCGGGCTGAGGATCACGTCGGAGCACTTGGTCCCGTCGAGGTCGCAGCGCACGAAGCTCGCCCGCGCGTCGCCGCCGAAATAGAACGCGTAGAGCTTCTTCCGGGCGGGGTCGAGCAGGAGGTGCGGGTCGCGGACGTTGATCGTCGGCGCCATGGGCAACCCGCCGCTGGCGCAGCCGGTCCCGTCGAAGTTGCAGCGGTGGAGGGTGAGCACCGCGTCGTTGGTCCGATGGCTCACGCTCACGACCTTCCCGTTCACCTCGTCGATGGCGGTGGCGATCTGGACCATCGCCGTACCCGAGATCGCGTCCTCTGCGCAGCCGGTGCCGTCGACCCCGCACCGGTAGAGCGACGGGCCGGCGACGTTGAGCCGGACCACGAAGAGGGTCGTGTCGCGGAGCAGCGCCCGGGCGCACCGGCCGACGGACGGTCCGCTGAGCCCGCTCGTGACGCAGCCCGTCCCGTCGAGGTTGCAGCGGTAGAGGAACGTGTGGTTCGAGTTGTTGTTCTTGATGATGAGTAGCTTGTTCGCCTTCGCGTCGACGATCACGGGGACGTCGCAGTCCTCGGCGACGCCCCCGATCGGCGGCGCCGGCAGCGGCGCGCTCGTGCACCCCGTCCCGTCGAGGTTGCAGCGGAAGAGGCGCGGCACGAAGCTGCTCACGTCGCGGTCGGAGACCACGAGGAGCTTCTTGTTCACGGGGTCGATCGCGGCGCCGAGCCGCCACGGATTGGCCGTGGATATCCCTGTCGAGATATCCGAATAGGTGCATCCAGATCCGTCGAGCTGGCAGCGGAGCAGGGTGGGGATCCGCGCGCTGGCGGTCGAGTCATCCATCCCCACGATGAGCAGGGTGTTGCCGTCGAGGAGCGTGATCGGCTCGGGCATGTCGAGGTTGTTGACGGTGATCGTCCGGCCCCGCGGGTAGTTGTCCACCGGCCCGACCGAGACCTCCGGCGCGAGCGGGCCCGAGGCCGCGACCGAGAGCGCGACGAGCCAGCTCGCCCCGGGCGGCACCGCGCCGGCGAGCTCGTGCGTGACGTTGGAGCCCGTCTTGGGGAGCGACGCGATGCGCGTCATCTTCTTCGTCGGACCGTCCGCCCAGTAGAGCTCGTAGCCGGTGATGCCGCTCTCGTCCGCGGCGCGCCCGACGGTGACGGTGCCGGAGACGAAGTCCTTGCGAGGGTCGACGTCGAGGAACGTGACGCCGGTGGGCGACGGCCCCATGGCCGCGTCGCCGAAGCCTGCGTCGCCGAGCGGCACCGACGCGTCGGCGGTGATGCCGCTGCCGCTCCCGACCGCCGACCACGGGCCGCAGGTCGGGGCGCTCTTGGTCGCGCAGGTGGTGGTCGTCATGACCGACAGCCCGCGCTCGCAGACCGCGCGCGGGAGGAGCACGCGATCCGCGACCTCGCGCCAGCCCGTCATGATCGGGCCGACGAACGGATCTTTGTCGAGGACGAGCAGGCACGCGTTGCTGCCGCACACGCCGTCGGAGCCGGGCGGCCCCACGACCGCGACGTTGAAGCCGACGCCGAGCTCCTTGGCGATCGTGCAGTCGTCCCGGCGGACGGGGACGACGCGCCCGGTGGAGAAGCAGGAGAGCGTGTCGAAGCACGTGCCGTCGCCGCGCCCGGTGCCGCCGCCGAACACCGACACCGCCGAGTAGTCGGGGAGCTCCGAGCTCTCGACCTTCGCCGACTGGCACGATCCGGCGATGCAGGTCTGCGGATCGCCGTTCGCCGCCGGCGGGCACGACGTGTCGACGCAGAGGCCGTCGATGGGCATGGGCAGGGTCGCGATCCGGTCGGGCGGGACCCGCGTCACGGCGAGGCGCCTCACGCGCACCGCGTCGCCGCGACGCCCCTCGACCGTGACGCGGACGATCTTGTTGGGGTCGCTGCCGGCGACGATCCCGAGCGTCGCCGGCAGCTTGACCGCCTGCGATCCTCCGAGCGCGTAGTCGACGTCGAGCGCCGGCGCGGTCGCGCCGTCCTCCCGCACCTCGACGTGCAGGGTGTCGAAGTCCTTCGGCGGCGCCATGTTCGACGTGACGACGAGCATGAGCTGGCCCTTGGGCGGCAGGACGTCGCCGTCGCACGACGCAATGAGCGGGACGAGCCCGGCGAGCGCGAGCCCGACCGCCGCGAGCGCGGCGAGCTTGGCGAGAGGCCGGACGTTCATCGGAGCCCCCAGAACGACAGGTTGACGGTGCCGGGCGCGAGGTTGCCCGGCGGCTGCTCCGCCTGCTTGTCGTCGGGCTTGAAGATCAG
>JAEUKG010000839.1 GCA_016794325.1 Myxococcales bacterium
CGCGTGCACGAACGTCGCGACCTTCGGCGGACGCCCCACGTCCGACAGCTCACGCTGCAGACGCCCGAGCTCGCGCGCGGGGTAGACTAAACACGCGGCGCCGCGGCGGCCGAGCACGCGCGCCGCGGCGCGGGTGAACGCGTCGAGGCGGCCCGCCCGCGCGGCCGCCTTGCTCCCGCGCGCGACGCGGCCGCGTCCGGGCTCGGTGTACGGGGGGTTGCAGACGACGAGATCGCAGCCCGCGCGGGGCAGCGCGTCGGATTGCACGTCGGCGACGAGCACCTCCGCGCGGTCGGCGAGCCCGTTCCTCGCGAGGTTCTGGCGCGCGAGCTCGGCTGCTGCCTCGTCGCGCTCGACGAGGAGCGCGCGCCGGGCCGCGCCGGTCATGAGCAGGAAGATCGCGAGCGGGCCCACCCCCGCGCCGAGATCCACCACGAGCCTGGCGGGGCGCGGGCCGTGGGCGAACGCGGCGAGGAGCACCGAGTCCTGGTTCGTCCGGTACCCGGAGCTCGGCTGCAGGAGACGGACGCGCCCCCCGAGGAACGCGTCGTCGGTCAGGCTCACTTCTGGAAGGGACGCCGGCCGCGGAACGAGAGCGCGGTGACGGCGCCGGGGAAGGTCTGCACCGTGTAGGTGCCGAGGAGCACCATCTGGCCGTTGTAGTTGCCGACGGCGCTGATGCGCACCGGCACGCCCGTCTTCATGTTGAGCATGCCGAAGAGCCCGAGCTTGCTCGTCCCGTCTTGCGAGCGGTTCTTGTCGGGGAGCGGATCGGCCTCGTTTTCGCCGAAGTAGAAGACGTCGGACTCGTGCTCGACGTCGGTGTCGACGTACGCGCCCGAGAGCCGCACGTCGCCGCAGTCGTGGACCTCGCCCGCCAAGAGCCCGCGGTCGGGCTTGACGGTGAAGCCGCCCGCGGCCGAGGCGACGGTGTTGAGATCCGTCGCCGCGACGACCGACGGGTCGTACTTGATGACGTTGCTCCCGTCGACGGCGCTCGACGCGAAGTAGATGTTGTAGTCGTAGAGCTCCGCCCACTGCGAGCCGCCGCTCGCGTCGCTCGTCTTGATGATGAGGGGGGTCTCGGTGGGCACGTTGGGATATTCGAACGCGCGGAACTTGCAGCCCTCCTGGGGGCACTTCTTGAGGAGGGTGTCGACCGTCGGCGGGTTCTTCGCGTCGTCGCCGGTGGTGACGACCGGCTCGCCGACGCGCTCGCCGACGGCCCCGTTCGCGCCCTCCTTGAAGATCTCGATCTTCACGTTCTTCGAGTCGTCGCCGCTCGAGAAGAGGCGGACGTTGCCCTTCAGCGTCACGGTCTTGGAGGCCCCGCCCGCGGGCGGCGCCTTGAGGCACGCGAGGTTCACGGTGGCGTCGCTGCCCGAGTACCGGACGAGCCCGGTGCCGCGAGCGACGCTGCCCTTCGGCCCGGCGACGAAGGCGCAGCACGCGTCGACGGGGCGGGCGTTCGTGCACTTGGCGGGGTTGGCGGTGGCGGAGATGGTGCAGCTCGAGCAGTAGTCGCTCTCCGCCGGCTTCACGCCCTTGTCGCCGGTGCAGGCGAGCGCCCCCGCGCCGCCGCTGCTGCTGCTGGTCGACTTGACGGAGTTCTCGGCGCTGCAGGCGCCGAGCAGCCCGAACACGAAAAGCCCAACGAAGATCTTCTTCATCCTTGCACCCTCGCGAAAGCCGCCGCGAGCGCGGCGGTGACCCCGGAAAAAGCTCGCGGGACCATAGCCGAAGTCGAGGGTCTCCGCCCGCCACCGTCGCGCCTCCTAAGGGGGGGAGGGGGCTAACAGTTGGAAATAAGCCGAGTATCGGCTAGGTCTCATTTGAATGCACGCGGCCGCCGCTCGCCGGGCCCGGGTCGTCGAGCGGGCCTCGGAGCTCGGCTTCGACGCCGTGGGCGTCACCCGCGCCGACGTCCCGCTCGAGGTGGAGCACGCCCGCTACCGCGCCTTCCTCGAGGCCGGCTTCCACGGAGAGATGGCCTACCTCGAAGAGGCCGCGGAGGCGCGCCGAAGGCTCGACACCGCCGACATCCTGGAGGGTGCGCGGAGCGTCGTCTGCGTCGCGCGCCGCTACGATCGGCCGGCCGCCGAGGAGCGCGATCCTCCGCTCGCTCGCTCGCTCGCGCGCTACGCCCGAGGGCAGGACTACCACAACGGCCTCCGCAAGAAGCTGCGGCGCCTGGCGGCGTTCTGCCGCGAGCTCGCCGCCGAGGGTGAGGTGATCCGCGCGCGCCCCCTGCTCGACGAAGAGCCGGTGCTCGAGCGGGCGTGGGCCGCGCGGGCCGGGCTCGGCTTCGTGGGGAAAAACGGGCTCCTCATCGTGCCGGGCCGCGGGTCGTACGTCCTCCTCGGCGAGGTGGTGACGACCGCGGAGATCGAGCCGGACGGGCCGATCGCGGAGCGCTGCGGCGCCTGCACGCGGTGCCTCGACGCGTGCCCCACCGGCGCGTTCCCTCGTCCCTTCGTCCTCGACGCGCGGAGGTGCGTCGCGTACCTCACCATCGAGCTTCGCGGCGCGGTGCCCGACGAGCTCAAGGCGGGCGTCGGCGATCACCTCTTCGGCTGCGACGTCTGCCAGGAGGTCTGCCCCTTCAACGGCGGCAAGCGCCCCGACACGACGGCGCGCATGTTCGAGCCCCACGCCCGCTGGGGAGCGACGTCCCTCGTCGACGTGCTCTCGGCGGACGACGCGCGCTTCGCCGAGCTCGCCGCGGGGAGCCCGATCCACCGCGCGACGCGGGCGGGCTTCGCGCGCAGCGCCGCCCTCGTCCTCGGGCACGTCGGCGATCCAGCGGCGGCGCCCGCGCTCGCTCGCGCCGCGGCCGAGGACCCCTCCGCGGCGGTGCGGGAGGCCGCGGCGTGGGCCCTGTCGCGCCTGAGCACGGAACGTGCTTGAACGCAGGGGTGGCCGCGGCGCCGCGGGCGCCGGTCCCAGGAGAAATCACGTGCGGTTTGCATCGATCAGGCGAGGGCTCGGCGGAGGGGTGGGGCTCGCGGGGTCCATGGCGTGGTGCGCGCTCGCGTGGGGGCAAGCTCCGGCGCGGGCCCCTAGGCCCCCGATCCTCCCCACGTGGCCGAGGCGCGCGCGCGCGCCGCCGAGGCCCCGCGCGACGCGCCGCGGGCGTTCGAGCTCGGGGTCGCGCTCCGACGCGCGGGCCGCGCCGACGACGCCGCGCGGGCCTTGGCGCTCGCGGTGGCGCTCGGGGGCGGCCGCGACGTGGGGCGCTTCGCGCAGTGGGAGATCGCGCGCGTCCACACCGACAAACACGACCTCAACCGCGCCGTCGCCGCGTGCCGCGTCCTCGAGCGCGGGGCGGGCGCCGCGTTCGCTCACGTCTGCATCGCCGAGGCGCAGCTCGGGCCTCGCCGCGCCGGCGAGGCGCTGGCGGAGATCGCCCTCGCCAAGGTCGACGGCGCCCCCGCGGCGATCCGCGTCCGCGCGAAGATCGTGAGCGGCCTCGCGCACGAGCTCGAGCTCAAGGACGATCTCGCCGAGGCCGACCTCCGGGAGGCGGCGCGCATGGATCCCCAGTCGGCCGACGCCGCGTTCGCGCTCGGGCGGCTGCTCGCGCGGATGCAGAAGGCCGGCGAGGCCGAGCTGCGCCGCGCGGTGTCGCTCGAGCCGCACGACGCCTTCGCCCTCGTGGAGCTCGCGCGCGCCCTCGGCCCCACCGACGAGGCGAGGGCGCTGCTCGAGCGCGCGGCCGTCGATCGCCCTGCCGATCCCGCGGCCGAGCGGGCGCTCGCCGAGCTCCACCTCGCCAAGGGGCGCCTCGCGGAGGCCAAACGCGCCGCGGAGGCGGCGCTCGCGATCGATCCCCGCGACGTCGTCACGCGGGTCGTGCACGGCCGCGTCCTCCTCGCGGAGGGGAAGAACGCGGAGGCGCGGCGGGAGGGGGAGGCCGCGCTCGCGGTGCAGCCGAACTCCGCCCCCGCGAAGCTCGTCGTCGCCGACGCGTGGGCGGCCGAGGGCGAGGTCGACCTCGCGATCGAGGCGTACCAAGCGGCGTACGGGCTCGACCACACGAGCCCCGATCCGCTCCTCCGGGCGGCGCACGCGTGCCTCGCCGCGCGCCGGCCCACGAGCGCCCGCGCCTTCGCGCTCCGCGCCACCCAAGACTTCGCCGACTTCGGCCCTGCGTGGGAGTCGTTCGGCGACGCCCTCGACCGCGACGCCGAGCACGGGGCCGCGGCCGAGGCCTACGCGAAGGCGCTCGCCGCCCCCAAGGGCGCGATCGATCGCGGCGCGGTCGAGCAGAAGCAGCGGCGCTCCGCGGCCGCGCGTCGGCCCTGAGCCCGCCGGCGGCGGGCCGGCGCGGGCCGCGCGGCTCTTGCCTCCCCGGCGGCCCCGGGCCGTGGTAACGACGAGCCGCGATGCACCAGCTCTCGGAGCGAATCCTCGCGGGTGACCCCCGCGCCGTGGCGCGCGCGCTGCGCCTCGTCGACGACCACTCGGGCGACTGGCTCACCGTGCTCAAGGACGTCTTCCCGAGCACTGGCCGCGCCTACGTCGTGGGCATCACCGGCAACCCGGGCGCCGGCAAGTCGACGCTCACCGATCGCCTCATCGAGGTCTACCGCAAGGCCGGGCGCAAGGTCGGGGTCGTGTGCGTCGACCCCTCGAGCCCCTACAGCGGCGGCGCCATCCTCGGCGATCGCATCCGGATGAGCCGGCACGCGCTCGACCCCGGGGTGTTCATCCGCAGCGTCGCGACGCGCGGGCACCTCGGCGGCCTCTCGCGGTCGGCGCGTGACATGGTCCGCGTCCTCGACGCCTCGGGCAGCGACGTGGTGCTCGTGGAGACGGTGGGCGTGGGGCAAGACGAGCTCGAGATCACGCGCACCGCCCACAGCACGCTCGTCGTGATGGCGCCCGGGCTCGGGGACGAGATCCAGGCCATCAAGGCGGGCCTCCTCGAGACGGCCGACGTCTTCTGCGTCAACAAGGCCGACCGCGACGGCGCGGACGCGACGATTCGCGATCTCGAGCTCATGATCGCGCTCGGCACCGAGAGCGTGCTCGCCGCCTCGCGCGCCCGAGGTCACGTCGTGCACTCCGAGGCCATCGACCCCACCGCGGGCGAGGCCGCGGGCCCGAGCCGGCTCGCGTGGCGGCCCCCGATCAAGCGCGCCGTCGCCACGCGAGGGGAGGGCATCACCGAGGTCGTCGACGCGCTCGCGCAGCACCGCGAGTGGCTCGAGACGACGCCGGAGGGGCGCGCTCGCCGTCGCGCTCGGCTCGCGGAGGAGCTGCGTGAGGCCCTGCGCGAGGCGCTCATCGACGAGGCCACGCAGAGCCTCCGGCCCGCGCTCGAGGCGGCGGTGGCGCGCGTCGAGGAGCGCGTCGAGGACCCCTACACCGCCACCGAGTCGCTCGTGCGCGCCTTCCGCGAGCGGTGAGCTACTTGGGCGGGTTGGAGCAGAATCCGCCGATGCACTTCAGGCCGTTGCAGCAGTCGCCGTCGACGGTGCAGGCCTCGCCGTTCTGGCTGCACTCGTTGTCCTTCTTCTTCTGGCACACCGGCGGTCCGCCGTCGTTCGAGCGGCAGAACCCGTCGCAGCAGTCGTAGCCGTTGTCGCACGTGTCGCCGAGCGGCTTGCACGGGTTCACGGTGAACTGCGGGCGCTCGTTGATGCTGTCTTGCTGCTGACCCGTGATGTAGATCGCGGGGTGGCTCGGATCGGTGCCCGCCTTCGGGTTGCCGTCGACGGCCGCGAGCCAGATCTGGCGGTTGGTCCCGTTGAACGTGTTGCCGTAGGCGCGCTGGCTGATGAACGCCATCCAGTAGTAGCCGCCGGCGGCGATGGGGTGGAAGCTCGGGCCCCAGTTCACGTTCGGGGTGAGCCCGAGGTCGGGGACGCCCGAGGCGGCGTCGAGGCGGATCTCGGTCGTGCCGTCGATGTTGCCGATCCAGATCTCGCCGGCGACGGTCGAGCGCGAGTTGTTCGAGCGCTGGTAGGCGAGCCACTTGGAGTCCGGGCTGAACGTGGGCAGCGTCACCGTGCCGTAGGTCCCGTTCGGGTTCCAGATCTTCTTCACCCCCGAGAAGGCGGGCGGAGTGGCGGCGAGGTCGACGTCGGCGATCCACAAGCTCGAGGCGGTGTAGTCGAGGCCGTTGCCGTTCGTGCGCATCGCGAACGAGATCTTCTTGCCGTCCGGCGACCAAACCGGGCGCGACGGCGCGCCGTTGCCGCCCGGGGGCACGAGGGTCGCGAGGATCGCGTCGCTGCCCGAGGTCGAGAGGTTCAGTTTGTTCTCGGTGTTGAAGGAGCCGTCGCTCCAGTCGCGCCAGATCACGTGGCTGCCGTTCGGCGAGATCGCCTGGAAGCCCGACGGCTGTGAGCTTTGGTATAGCTTGGCCCCGGTCTTGGTGTCGTACACCGCCCACGGGCTCGCGCCGCCGTTCACGCTGGCCACGATCTTCGAGCCGTCCTTCGACACGCTGTGGCAGGCGATGCAGGTCACGCCCGTCGCGTCCAAGAACGACTGCGCGTTCTTCCCCGGCTCGATGCGCTGGACGAAGGTGTCCGCGCCGATCAGCCGCGTGTAGTAGATCGAGCCCTTGAGGTTGGCAGGCGCGATCGTCCACGTCTGGGTCTTGGCCTTGTAGGCCTTCGCGCCGTCGTAGCGGGCGATCGAGACGGTGACCGGGCCGACGGTGGAGTCGGTGAGCTTGTTCCACACGTCGCTGGGGACGTTCGGGAACGGGAAGCGCGACGGCGGGTCGACGGTGGAGTAGCCCGTGTAGACGAACGTGTCGCTCTTGGCCTCGATCCGGTAGACGTTGCCCGCGCCGCCGCCGTTCCACTGCATCACGGGCGTCGGCAGCCCGCGGGGGAACACGGTGCCATTGTAGGGATAGAGGAGGGTGAGCGCGCCGTCGGGGTCGGTCGCGGTGTCGAAGGCGTTCACGACGGCGGCCGGCGGTGTGGTGCCCGAGGTCATCCGTAGCCGAACCGTCGCGCTCGTGGTCGCGGTGTTGGGACCGAACTTGAAGGTGACGACACCCTTGCCGCCGACGAAGCCGGTCGGGACGAGCTTGCCGCCGGTGAAGGAGCCGACGTCGAAGCGGTCGAACGAGAACGTGCCGCCGGGGATGACGACCTCGGTCCCGTCCTCGCGGATCCCCTTGGCGACGAAGTCGATGGTCGGGTTCGACTGCGAGGCGTCGACGGTGATGGTGGGGTCGGCGGGCGTGATGCTCACCGACTTGTATTTGGTGTCGACGGAGCCGTCGCCGCCGAAGCCCGAGGAGCCGCTCGAGCCGCTCGAGCCGTCGGGATCGGTGCCACCGCCGTCGTTGCCCTCGCCGAAGGTCGAAGGGTCGTCGGCGCCGCAGCCCGCGTGAGCGGCCGCGCCCACGCCGAGGAGCACCGCGAACAAAGCCCACCGCGAACGCCACAGGGGTCGAAGCATCGTCGTCCTCCGAAGCTGGAATCGTACCATGCCACGGGAGGCCGCAACCCCTCACCGTGCGAAACGGGCTACTTCGTCCCGGCGGGCTTGGCGGTCCGGGTCGCGGCCTTCTTGGCGGCTCGCGGTTTTCCGGACTTCGCGGCCGCGGGCTGGGGCCGCGGAGCTGCGACACGCGGGGGGCGTGGAGGTTTTCGTCCTACGTTCTCCGCCTTGTGCGCGCTGGGGCAGGCGTCGGCGACGCCGCAGCCCTCGCAGTCGGGCTTCCTGGCGAAGCAGATCCGGCGGCCGTGGAAGATGAGGGTGTGGCTCGTCCTATCCCAATCCGGCTTGGGGATGAGGGCGCACAGATCGCGCTCGATGTCGGCGGGATCGGTCGCGCTCGTCCACCCCAGGCGCTGCGAGATGCGGCTCACGTGGGTGTCGACGACGACGCCGTCCGGCGTGCCCCAGACGACGCCGAGGACCACGTTGGCGGTCTTGCGCCCGACGCCCGGGAGCTTGACGAGGGCCTCCATCGAGCGAGGCACCTCGCCGCCGTGCTGCTCCACGAGTTTCTTCGCGAGCCCGATGATGTTCTTCGACTTCTGGCGGAACATGCCGATGCGGTCGATGGTGCGCTCGACGTCGCCCTGGGTCGCGGCCGCGAGCGCCTTCGCGTCGGGGTACTTGGCGAAGAGCCCGGGCGTGATCTTGTTCACGGCGACGTCGGTGGTCTGGGCCGAGAGGACGGTCGCGACGAGGAGCTGGAAGGGGCCGTCGTGATCGAGCTCGCAGTGCGCGTCGGGGTGGATGGCGACGAGCCGGGCCAGGGTCTGGGGAGCGGCCTTCGCGGCCTTCGTCTTCGGGGGCATCGCCGCCCGAGCCTACCCCGGGGGCGGGCGACGTGGCGAGGCGCCAAGGTGCCAAGGCGCCGAGCTGGGCAAGCGACGCCACCGGACGACGCGCGTGGCGTTCTCCTTGTCCCGAGGACGCCGATGACGGAAAATGCCGAGATGGCCCGTCGGAGGTCGTACCTCGCCCTCGCCGCCCTCGCGCACGTGGTCGCCGTCGCGGCCGCGTGCGACGCGTTCGAGAGCGAGGAGACCTCGCCGCCGAGCGCCGACGCCGGCCCGAGCCCCGACGCATCGACGAGCGACGCCCGGCCGCCCATCGACGCCGGTGACGGCGGGAGCTCGGTCCCGTGCGAGCCCGAGCCGCCGTGGGTGGACGAGTCCGCCGTCGCCGACGGTGGGCTCGCGACGGCCACGTGCGGCGGCGTCGCCGGCGTGGACCTCCTGAACAGCGACTCCCACTGCGGGCGCTGCGGCCACAGCTGCCTCGGCGACGGCTGCGAGAAGGGGCGATGCAAGCCCAAGCTGATGGCGGCGGCGGAGAGCGGGACGGGCCTGCGCGTCCATGCGGGGAGCCTCGCGTACGTGAACGGCGACTTCGTCCGCGTGCTCTCTCCTCCGGCGGCGTCGACGACGATCGCCACCGCGCCCGGGGCGTCTGGGCTCCGATCGGCGGTGTACGACGACGCCCATGTCTTCACACGGGGCAACCTGCGCCTCTTCCGCGTCGGCCGCGACGGCGGCGCGCCCGACACGCTCTCCGCCGCCACGGCCGGCATCGCGCCGGTGTTCCTGAGCCCGACGGGGGACGTCGTCTTCGACAGCGACAACGGGTACTTGAGGGCGTCGAAGCTCGGCGACGGCGGCGACGTCGTCCCGTTCGGGCCGCGCAACGTCACCGCCGCCGCGGAGGTCCCCGGCGGCTTGGTCCTCCTCGCCAACGCGTGGAACGACGGGGTGCTCTCGCGGCTGGGCGTCCTCCACCACGAGGCTTGGGCCGGTGGAACGACGCTGACTCTAGGCTCGGCCACCAACCTCACCGCGGTCGCGGTCGACGCCGAGCACGTGTACGCGATCCGCGTCGACGGCGCGGCGACGGGCATCGTCCGCGCCAGGCTCCCGCCGAAGAACGACGGTGTGGTGCAGGACTTCGCGGTCGACCCCGCGACGGCTAGCCCAGGCCAGCGCTACATCGCCGTCGACGCGACCCACGTCTATTGGACGCGGCCGGTCGGCGGCAGCGTCGACATCGTCAAGCGCGCGAAGTGCGGGGGAGAGACAGTGGTGATCGCCAAAGGCGCCGCCCGCGGTCTCCTCGTCCCGTTCGGCGACTACCTGTACCAAGGCGCGTTCGGGGTCCCGCGCATCGCGAAGTAGGCGCGGCGCTCAGTTCAGGTCGCCCGCGGGCGGCGGCATGCTGCCGCCGTCCTCGCCGCCGGGCGGGGGCAAGCTGCCGCCGTCCTCGGGCGGAGCTTCGCTGCCGCCCTCGAGGCTCTGCGGAGACTCGGCGAGGCGCTCGAGCGCGACGATGCGCTCGCTCTCGTCGAGGGTCATCAGCTTCACGCCCTGGGCGTTGCGGCCGGTCTCGCGGATCTCGCCGACGCGGGTGCGGAGCGTCTGCCCGCGGTCGGTGATGAGCATGACCTCGTCGCCGTCCTTGACCAGCCGGATGTCGACCACGGGGCCGTTGCGGTCGCTCGCGTCGATGAGGATGATGCCCTTGCCGCCGCGGTTCTGGATCCGGAACTCCTCGATGTTGGTGCGCTTTCCGTAGCCGCGCTCGCACACCGCGAGCACGTGGGCGCGCTCGCCCTCGGTGACGACGATGCCCACGACCTGGTCGTCGTCGCCGACGTCGATGGCGCGCACGCCGACCGTGGCGCGGCCCATCCCCCGGACCTGGTCCTCGGGGAAGCGGATCGACTGGCCCTGCTTGGTGGCGATGAGGAACTCGCGCGAGCCGTCGGTGAGCACCGCCGACAGGAGCTGGTCGTCGCCGTCGATCTTGACGCCGATGATGCCCTTCTCGCGGAAGTTCTCGTATTCGGTCACCTCGGTCTTCTTGATCTGACCGCGCTTGGTGATCGTGACGACGAACTTGCCGGCCTCGATCTTCGGCACCTCGACGATGGCCGCGACCTTCTCGCCGGGCTCCATGCCGACGAAGTTGACGATCGCGCGGCCCTTGGCGTTGCGCGCCGCGACCGGGATCTCGAAGACCTTCTTCACGTAGACCTTGCCGCGGTCGCTGAAGAAGAAGACGTACGCGTGGGTCGACGCGACGAAGAGCTGGGTCACCCAGTCCTCCTCGCGGGCCTCCATCCCCACGAGGCCGCGGCCGCCGCGCCGCTGGGCGCGGTACTGGCTCGGGCTCGTGCGCTTGATGTACCCGGCGTGCGAGATCGTGACGACCATGTCCTCTTCCTGGATCAGGTCCTCCTCGTTGATCTCGGCCTCGAGGGCGACGATCTCGGTGCGGCGCTTGTCGCCGTACTTCGCCTTCATCTCCTCGAGCTCCATCACGATGACGTTCATGAGGAGCTGCTCGCTCGCGAGGATCGCGCGCAGGCGCGCGATCTCGTTGCAGAGGGTGCCGTACTCCTCGGCGAGCTTCTCCTGCTCGAGGCCGGTGAGCTTGGACAGGCGCATCTCGAGGATGGCCTTGGCCTGGCGCTCGGAGAGGAAGTAGTCGCCGCGGCGCTTCGCCTCCTCGATCTCGGCCTCGGGGCGGCCGGCGCGGCGCACGAAGGCCTCGAGGCCCTTCAGCGGGAGCGCCATGAGGGCCTTGCGGGCGACCTCGGGATCGCGCGACTGGCGGATGGTCTTCACCACGAGGTCGATCTCGGTGGTGGCCATCCCCAGGCCCTCGACGAGCTCGCGCTGCGCCTCGGCCTGCCGGAGCTCGAAGCGCGTCCTCCGGGTGACGACCTCGCGGCGGTGCTCGACGAAGCAGGCGAGCGTGTCGCGGAGGTTCAGCACCGCGGGGCGCCCGCGGACGATGGCGAGGTTGATGACGCCGAACGACGACTGGAGGTCGGTGAGGCGGTAGAGCTGGTTGATGACGACCTGGGGGACGACGTCCTTCTTGAGCTCGATCACGAGCCGGATGCCCTCGCGGTCGGACTCGTCGCGGGCCTCGGAGATCCCCTCGATCTTCTTCTCGCGCATCAGCTCGCCGATGCGGGCGTGGATGCGGGCCTTGTTGGCCTGGTAGGGCACCTCGGTGACCACGATCATCTCGCGCTCGCCGCGGCCGGGGGCCTTCTCGACCTCCACCCGCGCGCGCATGATGATGTTGCCGCGCCCGGTGCGCTGCGCCTGCTCGATGCCGGCGCGCCCGTAGATGAGGCCCCCGGTGGGGAAGTCGGGGCCCGGGATGAGGCGCATCAGGTCCTCGATCGGGCAGTCCGGGTTCCGGATCAGGTGGATGGTCGCGTCGACCACCTCCGAGAGGTTGTGCGGCGGGATGTTGGTCGCCATGCCGACGGCGATGCCGCCGGACCCGTTGACGAGCAGGTTCGGGATCTTCGACGGCAGGACGAGGGGCTCCTCCTTGCTGTCGTCGAAGTTCGGCCCGTAGTCGACGCACTCCTTCTCGAGGTCGGTGAGGAGCTCGACGGCGATCTTCGAGAGGCGCGCCTCGGTGTAGCGGTAGGCGGCGGCGGGGTCGCCGTCGATCGAGCCGAAGTTGCCCTGGCCGTCGATGAGCGGGTAGCGCATCGAGAAGTCCTGGGCGAGGCGGACCATCGCGTCGTAGACCGCGCTATCTCCGTGGGGATGGTACTGGGCGATCACGTCGCCGACGATCTTGGCGCTCTTCTTGTGGGCGCTCGTCGGCAGGAGGCTCTGCTCGAACGC
>JAEUKG010000864.1 GCA_016794325.1 Myxococcales bacterium
GAGATCGTCCTCCACGAGTCGCTCCACGCGACGTTCTACGTGAACGGGCAGTCTCGCCTGAACGAGAGCGTCGCGAATTTCGTGGGCGAGACCCTGGCGCGCGACTACCTCGTCGCGACGCGCGGCGCGGGCAACGCGCCGCTCGGCGCCTACGAGGCGGTGGAGGCGGCGACGATCCGGCGCGGCAAGGTCCTCTACGAGGCGCACGACGCGCTCGAGAAGCTCTACGCCGAGAAGATCCCCGACGCCGAGAAGCTCGAGCGCAAGCGCGCGATCATCGCCGCCGCGCAGAAGGCCTCGGGCATCACCCGGCCGATCAACAACGCCACGCTCATCCAGTACAAGACGTACCACTCCGGAGAGGGAGAGCTCGCCGCGCTGTACGCCGCGTGCGGCAAGGACATGCAGCGCTTCATCCGCGCGGTGAAGCGCCTCGAGGCGACGGCGTTCGCGCACCCGCAGATGCCGGACGTGTCGGCGATCATCGCCGGGCTCCAGAACCGCTGCGACTGACGCCTCCGATCGCGCTCGCCGCGAGCGAATACGCCGGGAGGGTCGTCCGTCGAACGGCGGCTGGGCGATGTGCCGCTCGGCGACACGCTGCGTCGACGCCACCGCGCGCTGCGCGGCGCTTCGGCGCGCCGTCAGAGCCTTGGTGCGAAGGACGGGAGTTGAACCCGTACAGGAGTTACCCCACTGGAACCTGAATCCAGCGCGTCTGCCAATTCCGCCACCTTCGCGAGTGGGCTCGGGAACTTAGCGCGCGACTTCCCAGCGGCGCAACCCCAAAAGGTCGGCCTACAAATTCTCGACACTCTTCAGCATTTGCGGGATGAAGCTCACCCGGGGCCGGAGGAGGCCCACGCGGACGACGCCCGGCGGTCGCCGGATCGTGTCGCCGTACATGCTCGGACCGCTCGTGCCGAGCGTGTCTTCGGGGAACCACACGGCGGTGCCCTCTTCGACCTTCTTCTCCACGTACGGAGCGGAGGCCTGAGCCCCCTGCGCGTGGGCGGTGGAGGCGAAGAGGAAGAGGGTCGCTCCCGCGACGAGGGCGGTGCGGAGCGAGGCGGGGGACAAGGCTCGGGTTCGCATGGTCGATTGGACCGCAAGCTCGCGATCGGCTTGGGTCCCGGCTACACTGGAGCGACGCTTTCGTAGGCTTGGTTAGGAGGAGGAGTCGATGAAGAACGTGTTCGTATGGTTGCTCGCGGGCGTCGGCGTCGCGGGCGGAGTGAGCGGCTGCACCACCGACGCGACCGACCCGTTCCCGAGCGCCGACTCGTATTGCACGGCGCGCGCGGAGGCGGAGTGCTCGCAAGACAACGCGAGCGCCTGCGGCGCGACGGTCGAGGCATGCAAGACCAAGCGCAAGAGCGCTTGCAACACCGCGGCGAGCGCGGCGACCTCCAGCGGTCGCAGCTACGCGTCGGGTCAGGTCCAAGGCTGCGTCGACAAGACCAAGGAAATCTACGCCAAGAAGACGATCACGCCGACGGATCTCAAGGCCCAGGCCGAGGTCTGCGAGCGCGTGTTCGCGGGGACGGCGGCCAAGGGCGCCGCGTGCACGACCGACTACAGCTGCACGAGCTCGCTCGTCTGCGACACCCGCGTGAAGGTCTGCGGCGAGAAGGTCGTGAAGAAGCTGGGCGACGGCTGCGCCAACCCCGGCGAGTCGTGCGACACGGGGAGCTTCTGCGGCGGCGGCGAGGTGAAGCTCTGCGTCGCCCGCAAGAACAAGGGCGAGGCGTGCAACGACCAGACGTCGCCGTGCCTCGAGAGCCTCCGCTGCGGCGGCGGCACCTGCGTGGATCGCCTCAACGCGGGCGACACCTGCACCAGCGACAACGACTGCTCGTCGACGGCGCCGCTCTGCGACGCGGCGGCGAAGAAGTGCGTCGCCGGCCTGCAGTTCGCGATCGGCACCGCGACCTGCAAGGAGTTCGGCGCGAACTGAGCGCGCGCGGGGCGGCGACGCCCCGGACGCGTCACGCGAAGCGGAAGGCCGCGCGCCCCTCGAGGCCCGCGGCCTTCGCGCGTCTCGGGCGTGGCCTCACGCGCGCCCGCAGCCTCGGGAGCGCGGACAGGCTCGACCGACGCACGAAAAGACGGAGGGCCGGTCCCCGATGGGGATCGGCCCTCGCCTCGTATGACGTTGCGTGGCGGGCGGGCTACTTCTTCGGCGCTGCGGACGCCGAGGCGGCCGGCTTCGCGCTGCCCGACGACGCCGGAGCGGCGCTGCCCGACGCCGCGGGGGCGGCGCTGCCCGACCCGGCGGGAGCGGTCGACGAGGTCGGCGTGCTCTCGGGGACTTCCTTGCCGTCCATCTTGGACACGTGGAACTCGACGCGGCGGTTCTTCTCCTTGCCGTCCTTCGTCCCGTTGTCCGCGATCGGGCGCTTCTGGCCGTGGCCGACGCCCTGGAGGCGGCTCTTGTCGACGCCGTGGTCGACCAGCCACTTCACGACCGCTTCAGCGCGCTCTTGCGAGAGCGTGTTGTTGCGGGTCTCGGTGCCGGTGTTGTCGGTGTGCCCCTCGACGCGCAGCCCCTCGATCTTGGGGTTTTCCTTCATGACCTTCGCCATGGTGTCGAGGATCTCGTTCGTCTGCGGCGTGTTCTTGATCGTCGCCTTGTCGGTGTCGAACTCGATCGCGCCCGGGATCTTGATCTGGTTGCCCTCGAGCTTGGCCTTGCCGACCGTCTTGACCTCGATCTTCGGCGGCGGGGGCGGCGGGGGCGGCGGGGTGGAGGCCGGCGGCGGCGGCGGCGGCGGCGGGGGCGGGGGCGGGGGCTCGGGGTTCTTCGGCGTCTCGCCGACCTTGGCCTCACCGCTGCAGCTGCACCCGTTGAACGATGCAGCCATTCCGAGGGCGAGCACCGTAATCAAAGGGAAGACGAGTTTCTTGGACATGGCGTCGTATGCCTCCTCCCGGCAGGGGTGAGCCCTCCGGATAACCGCTCAGACGAGGACTCGCACGCTCTGCTTCAACTTCGAGCGTGGAAACCGCAAGCAGGCTAAGGGAATCACCTTGGGTTGCAAAGCGTTTTCGGCGTCACGGGGAGGCGCGACCTCTCGAAGGGGGTCGCGGGAGGCGGGCGCCGGCGGCTGGCCGCGGTCGCTCGAAAAGCCGTGCAAAGTAGAAGACTTGCGGTAGTCTCCGGGCCGCGATGAAGGCCCAGGCCACGTCTTCTTCCCCGGCGCCCTCGGCGCCGCTCAAGGGGGAGCTCTTGGCCTTGCGCGCCGAGCTCGCTGGGCGGCTGACGCGCAACGAAGGGGATGGCGTCGCCCTCGGGGTGGCGAACGCGCGCGCGATGGAGGCCATCCTCCTCCGCTTGTTCGCCGATGCCGGGAAGAGCCAGCCGGGGCTGAGCGAGGTGACCCTCGCCGCGGTCGGCAGCTTCGGTCGGGGAGCGGTCGCGCTCCGCAGCGACGTCGATCTCCGCTTCCTCGTGCCGACCGCGCGCGCGGTCGCGTCCGCCCAGCCGCTGATCGAGGCGATGCTCTATCCGCTCTGGGATTCGGGGGCCTCGGTCGGGCACCAGATCGTCTGCGGCGACGACGTCCTCGCGCTCGCCCACGACGACCTGACCACGGCGACGTCCCTCCTCGACCTGCGGGTCGTCGCGGGCTCCCCCGAGATCGTCCAGAACCTGCGGGCGCGCGCCTGGGGCGGCATCTTCAGCGAGGGCGAGCTCGCCGACTTCATTGAGCGCCTCGAGCGGGAGGCGGAGGAGCGGCACACGCGCTTCGGCGGGTCGGTGTACCTCCTCGAGCCCGACGTGAAGAGCGGCGCCGGCGGGCTGCGGGACCTCGACGTCGCCCGCTGGGCCGCGCAGGCGCGGTTCCACGCCGGCAGCGCCGGCTCGGACCCCGATCCGCGGTTCCCCGGCCCGCAGGCGCTCTGGCACGATCTCGTCCGGCTCGGCGTGCTCGTCCCGAGGGAGGCGCTCGAGATCGCGCGCGCCGAAGAGCTGATGTGGCGGGTGCGCAACAGGCTCCACGCGCTCGCCGATCGACGCGCCGAGCGACTCACCTTCGAGGCGCAGGAGACGCTCTCGGCCGAGCTCGGCTACGGCGGCGCGGAGGCCGATCGCGCGGCGTCGGCCGAGCGCTTGATGCAGGACTACTACCGGCAGGCGCGGGTCATCTCCCGGGCCCGCGAGCAGCTCCTGTCACGGGCCAAGCCGCCGCGCCGCCGCGGGCGCCCGGCGGAGATCGACCTCGGCGGCGGCGTCACGTCCTTCGACGGCCACGTCACCTGCAGCGCTGCCGCCCTCGCCGCCGACCCGACGCTCGCCCTCCGGGTGCTCACCGCGAGCATCGCGCGCAAGGAGCCGCTGCTTCCGTTCGCGCGCGAGGCCATCGCCCGCGCGTCTGCGGACCCGGCGTTCTGCGAGACCCTCCGCGCGAGCGTCGAGGCCGCGCGCCTCTTCGTCGAGCTCGCTTCGTCGGTGCCCGAGGCCCCGACGAAGAGCGGCTCGGTCCTGCGCGAGCTCCACGACACCGGCCTCCTCCTCGCGATGATCCCCGAGTTCTTGCCGGTGACGGGGCGCGTCCACCACGACATCTACCACGTGTACACCGTCGACGTGCACAGCGTGGCCGCGGTCGACCGGCTGCGGGCGCTGTGCCGCGGCGAGCTCCTGCACGAGCACCCGCTCGCGAGCCGCCTCGCGGCCGAGATCGCGCGGCCGCGCACCATCTTCCTGGCGACGCTCCTCCACGACGTCGGAAAGGGATATCCCGACTCGGATGGTTCGCGAAAGAACCACTCCAAGGTCGGCGCCGATCTCTGCCGGACGATCTTGCCCCGGCTCGGCCTCTCGGCCGAGGAGACGGACGAGGCGGTGGCGCTCGTCCTCTCCCACCTCGCGATGTACCACACGGCGACGCGGCGCGACCTCGACGACCCCAAGACGTGCGAGGACTTCGCGCAGGTCGTCCACGACCGCGAGGGCCTGCGCAACCTCTACCTCCTCACCGTCGTCGATCTCGCGACCACCTCGCCGACCGCGCTCTCGTCGTGGAAGGCGCGGATGCTCGACGAGCTGTATCTGTCCTGCGACGCGTATTTCGACGGGCAGTCGACCGACCGCGCGCGCCACGTCCGCATCGCGCGTTCGGTGGCGGGGGCGCAGGCGGCGTGGCCCGCCGACGACCCGGGGCTCGAGGCGTTCCTCGCGAGCATGCCCGAGCGCTACCTCTTGTCGAACGGACCGGAGGCGATCGCGTCGCACGCGCGCCTCGCCCTCGGGCGGAGCCGGCCGGTGGCCGTGGCCGTCGCGCCGTCGCGGCACCCGGAGGTCGCGGAGCTGTGCGTGGTCGCGCCCGACCGACCTGGCCTCCTCGCGCGCATCTCGGCGGCGATCACCGCGAACCGGCTCGAGGTCCTCGGCGCCCAGGTCTACTCCCGCCGGCTCGGTCCGCTCGCGCCAGGCGATCCGGAGACCGAGGCCGTCGACATCTTCTTGGTCAAGGCGCGCGGCGAGGGGATCCAGGCGCTCGAGCGCGCGCTGCCTCAGCTCCAGCGCGATCTCGAGCGCGTCTGCGCCGGCGGGACCGAGCCCCGGGAGCTCCTCGCGGAGCGACTCGGCAGCGCCTCGCCGTGGCGCGAACGCCCGAGCCCGGCGGTGCTCACCGAGGTGTTCGTCGACGATCGGGCCTCGCCGCGCCACACCGTGATCGAGGTCTTCGCCAAGGACCGGCCCGGTCTGCTGCACACGCTGGCGCAGGCGCTCCACGACCTCGGGCTGTCGATCGTCCTGTCCAAGATCAACACCGAGGGCAGCAAGGTCGCCGACGTCTTTTACGTGAACGAGCTCGACGGATCCAAGGTCGAGCCGGGTGAACGTTTCAAAACCATCCGCGAGAGCCTGCTCCGCGTCCTGGCCGGGGCTTGAGGAGAACATGAAGACGCACGCACGTTTGGGCCTCTTGTCGACGTTCACGGTGGCGCTCGCGCTCACGGCCTGCGGTCCGGAGCGACCGCAGACGCCGTCGGACCGGGACAAGCCGCCCCCGCTCGAGACCCCGCCCACGGCGTCGGCGTCGGCGAGCGCGCCCCCGCCGGCGCCGACCGCGAGCGGCGACAAGGGCAAGGGCATGAAGGCCCTCGAGGCCGGCGATCTCGCGACCGCGAAGTCGGCCTTCGAGGCCGCGGCCAAGGCCAACCCCAAGGACGCCGAGGTCGTGTACTACCTCGGCCTCGTCGCCGAGAAGTCGGGCGACAAGGCCGGGGCCGAGCGCTCCTACCGCGACGCGCTCAAGATGAAGCCGGACCTCGACGCCGCGGCGACGAACCTCGGCGCGCTGCTCGTCGAGGCCGGCAAGCTCGAAGACGCGATCGCGGTGCTCAAGGGGGCGCTCGCGCGCCGGCCCGACGCCCCGGAGCTCCACCTCAACATGGCCATCGCGCTCGGGCAGAAGGGCGACCAAGCGGCGGCGACGAAGGAGTTCGACGAGGCGATCCGCCTGCAGCCGAAGGACGCGCTCTACCTCCTCACCTACGCGCAGTTCCTCGGGCAGTGGAAGCAGGGCGACGCCGCGATCGCCAAGCTGAAGACGGCGGCCGGGCTCGCAGGGCAGGACGTCGGCGTGCTCGCGTCGGTCGGCTTCGAGCTGAAGAACGTGGGCGCGTTCGGCGACTGCGTCACCGTGCTCGACAAGGCGATCGGCCTGAAGGACGCGGCCGAGCTCCGGACCTACCGCGCGCTCTGCAAGCTCGGCAACAAGGACAAGGCGGGGAGCCTCGCCGACCTCCAGACCGCGGTGCAAAAAGAGCCGGGCTACGGGCCCGCGCACTTCTACCTCGGCGGCCGGTACGCGGAGGCGGGCAAGTGGGCCGAGGTGGTGCAGGAGTACGAGACGTACCTCAAGCTCGAGCCCAAGGGGCCGCTGGCGAAGCAGGCGGAAGAGCGCATCAAGCTCGCGAAGACGAAGATGAAGAAGTGACCGGCGGCGCGCGGGCCGTCAGGGCCGGAAGCCGCGCACGACGCGGCCGACGCCCGACTCCTCGCGCCGGCCGACGGCGATGAGCGCGCCGCCTTCGCTGAGCCAGGCGTGGGGGACGCCGGCGGCGGGGGCGCCCTCGGGCAACGCCACGGCGCGCCCGGCGCGCGCGTCGGCCTCCGCGGTCGGAGCGAGCACCACGTGGGGTAGCGCCCGCGTCGCGGCGCGCTCGACGCCGAGGAGCCTCTCGGCGAGGTCGGGCGCGTCGAGCTTCGCGGCCTCGCCTTCGCCGAACGGGCCGGAGCGCACCCGCCGCAGGGCGGTGAGGTGGCCGAGCGTCCCCAGCGTCTCGGCGAGGTCGCGCGCGAGGGAGCGCACGTAGTATCCCTTGCCGACGACCACCTGGAGGTGGAGGGAGAGCGGCCCGCTGCCGACGACCTCGATGCTCCGCACGACGACGTCGCGGTCGGCGAGCTCGACGACCTCGCCGCGGCGCGCGCGTTCGTACGCGGGTCGCCCGTCGGTCTTGATGGCGGAGTAGGCGGGGGGCGCCTGGCGGGTCCGCGCGCGCTCGTGGGCGAGGGCCGCGTCGAGGCGCGGGCCCGAGCCCCGGGCGATCTCGGCGGCGACGTCGGCGGGGACGGGGGACTCCGCGGTGACGGCGCCCTCGGCGTCGAGGGTGTCGGTGGCGGCCCCGAAGGTGAGCTCGGCGACGTAGGCCTTGTCGTGCGCCGTCAGGTACGGGACGAGCTTGGTCGCTTCGCCGACGGCGACCACGAGCACGCCCGTCGCCATCGGATCGAGGGTGCCCGCGTGACCGACCTCGCGGGTCTTGAGGGCGCGGCGCACGCGCGCGACGACGTCGTGACTCGTGGGGCCGCGGGGCTTGTCGATGACGAGGACGCCCTTCATCAGCCGAAGAACACCGAGCGCCGCGCGCCGAGCTCGCGGTCGAGCATGGCCTGGATCGTCGCTCGGACGCGCTCGGTGAGGCGCCCGACGACGACCTCGTCCTCGGCGTCCTCCGGGCCTTGCTCGAGCACGATCTTCTCGCCGAAGACGATCTTCCACTTGGTGGGCGCGGGGATCAGCCCCATCGGCCCGAGGAGCGGGAAGGTGGGCGTGATCGGCACGTACGGCACGCCGAACGCCCGCGCGAGATACTCGTGGCGGAAGAGCAGGGGAGACGTCTCCTCGGCGCCGACGACCGCGACGGGGACGATGGGGGTGCTCGTGCGGAGGCACAGCTTGACGAAGCCGCCCCGCCCGAAGCGCTGGAGGCGGTAGCGATCGCGGAACAGCTTCCCGATGCCCTTGATCCCCTCGGGGAAGACACACACGAGCTCCTCGTGCGCGAGGAGGCGCTCGGCGTTCTCCTGGCAGGCGCGCACCGCGCCGAGGCGGGTGCCGATCGAGCCGAGGAAGGGGAAGTGGTAGATGAAGTCCTCGTTCAGCCACCGGACGTCGCGCGGTGAAGGGTGCTCGCGCTTGATCGCCCTGCCGATCATCGCGCCGTCGAGGGGGACGGTGCCGGAGTGGTTCGCGACGAGCAGGCACCGACCCTCGCTCGGCACGTTCTCGAGGCCCGCGGCCTCCACGCGGAAGTACGTCGTGTAGAGGAAGTCGAGCAGCGGGCGGACCTTCTCGGCGTACACGGGGTCGAATCCGAAATCGTCGACCTCCTCGGAGCGGTTGCGCATCCCGAGGCGCCCCCACCGGCGGAGGTAGTAGTCCGTGGAGAGGAGCTCGCGGGCGGAGTCGAACACCGTCCCCTCGGCGTCGCGCCCGGGCGCGCTCTCCGGCGCGGACGGCGGCGGCTCGGGCTCGGAGGTGGCCGGCTGCTTGATGAGCGAGTCGAGGTGCGCCTCGAGCTCCCGGATCGCGGCGCCGACGTCGGCGACGCTGGCCGTGGCCTCGGCGTCGGCGATCGCGGACGGCGGGGGCGCCTCCGGCGGGACCGTCTGCGGGGTCGTGCGCGCGCTCACCGGGGGCATCTCCACCTCGAGGCTCTCGGGGGCGTCGATGGTGGGATCTTCTTGCGCGTACGAGCTCACCCGCGCGACCTCGGGCGGCGGAGCGGGGCGCTTCGGCGCGCGCCGCGCCCCGGCGGCGGGCCTCTTCGCCTTCTTCGCCACCTTTTCGGGCGACGGCTTCGCGGGCTTCTTCGGCGGCGCCGCGGGCGGCGCGCCCTTCTTCGCGCGGGTCATGGAGACGTCTCCTGGAGGAGGCGCACGTCGCGGAGCCGCTGGGCGCTCGTGAAGTCCAGCACCGCCTCCCGTGTGCTGTAGTTGGGCGAGAACCCCATCTCTTCGTAGGCCTTCCGTCCATCGGCGACGGACACGAAGCGAAGGAACGAGAAGAACGCCGGCGGCGCGCCGGCGAGCTGCGCCACCCACAGCGTCCGCGCGAGCGTCTCCGCGAGCGGGTGTGGCAGCGGCATCGGGACGCGGCCCGCGAGCTTGATGACGGTCGACAGCGGGAGCACCCCGTCGCCCACGATGTTGAACACGCCGGGGCAGTCGCGGTCGATCGCGAGCTTGAAGGCGCCGATCGCGTCGACCTCGTGGACGAACTGCACGAGGGGATCGAAGCCGAGGAGGGTGGGGACGATGCGATGCGCGAGGTACCGCGTCACGACGTTGCGGACGGTGGGGCCGAGGATGGCGGCGGTCCGGAGGACTGTGACGACCGTGCTCGGGGACCGCCGCGCGAGCTTCGCGAGCTCCGCCTCCGCTTCGAGCTTGCTCTCGAAATACGGCTCCGACGTCGGCGCGCGGAGCGGGTGGCGCTCGGTGAGGAAGTTGGGGTTGGACGGGTGCGCGCCATAGAGGAGCGTCTGCGACCACGCCACCACCTTCCGCAGCTTGGCCTGCTGCGCCGCCACGAGCACGTGCATGGTGCCGACGCTCTCGAGCTCGTGGGCGTACGCCGGTGCGTGCCCGGGCGACGCGAGGAACGCGAGGTGCGCGAGCGTCGTCGCCCCTTCGGCGACCATGATCTCCGACAAGCGCGCGTCGATCGCGGGCTTGGTGAGGTCCACCTCGTAGGTCCTCGTCTTCGGCCCCGCGGTGCGCGGCGGGCGCACGTCGAGCGCGACGATGCGGTCGACGCGCGGGTCCTCCTCGAGCACGCCGATGAGGTTCGTGCCGAGGAACGACGAGGCCCCGGTGACCGCCACCACGAGCCCTCCTCGGCCGCGTGGCCGTCGCGTCGGGATGACGTCGGACTGCTTGCCCATGCCACACACAACGTACGACGCCACCCGACCTCTCCGGAAGCGTGGAAACGACGCGGTTCGCGCCGCCTCGACGGCGGCCTTCGGTCGCCGCGTTTTCACGGGGAGTCTCGGACATTTCGCGTGCGGATGCGTTACCATGCCTCGCGATGAGCCCCTCGAGCCGGCCCGCACCGCTCATGCTCGGGCCGTACGAGCTCCTGCAGCGCATCGCGACGGGCGGGATGGCGGAGGTGTACCTCGCGCGTCGCGCGGGGCCGTTCGGGTTCCAGAAGTTCGTCGCGGTGAAGCGCATCCTCCCGCAGCTCACGAGCGACCCCGACTTCGTCTCGATGTTCATCGACGAGGCGCGCGTCTGCGCTCGCCTCGGCCACCCGAACATCGTGCAGGTGTTCGATTTCGGCGAGCACGCGGGCGAGCTCTACATGGCGATGGAGTACGTGGACGGCACGACGGGCGCTCGCCTCGTCCGCGCCGCGGCCGCGCGCGGCGAGGACGTGCCGCTCGACGTGTCGCTCCACATCGGGCTCTCGATCCTGCGCGGCCTCGGCTACGCCCACGCGGCGCGCGACGACGAGGGGCAAGCGCTCGGGCTCGTGCACCGGGACGTCTCGCCGGGCAACGTCCTCATCGACCGGAGCGGCGCGGTGAAGCTGACCGACTTCGGCATCGCGAGGGCGGCCGAGTTCGATCGCCGCACCGAGGCCGGGCAGCTCAAGGGGAAGCTCGGCTACATGTCCCCGGAGCAGGTGACGGGGCGCGAGCTCGACGCGCGCAGCGATCTCTTCACCGCCGCGATCGTCCTCGCGGAGCTCGTGACGCTGAGGCCGCTGTTCTCCGGCGGCTCCGAGATCGACGTCCTCATGCGCATCCGTGACGCCGATCTGTCGCAGCTCGATCGCGCCGCGTCGCGGATCTCCGACGACATCAAGGGCGTGCTCTTCAAGGCGCTCGCGCGCGATCGCAACCAGCGGTACGCGACCGCCCAGGAGTTCGCGGAGGCGCTCGAGGACATCGTCCGCCGTCGACGCCTGCAGGTGGGGCCGGCCAAGCTCTCGGCGTGGCTCGACCGCCTGAAGCTCGTCGACGGGGCGGCCGACGCGCCCGAGGAGGCCGAGGAGAACCCCACCCGCGAGCTCGCGATCCCCCTGTCCACGGGGACCCCCGGGGCGCCGACGCGCGCGACCGCCGCGCCCCCCCCGCCGGGCTCGGCGACGGGCGAGGTCGCGCCCGCCATCTACCGGGTCAAGACGCGCGACGGCGCCGTCCTCGGGCCCCTGGCCTACCCCCGGCTGGTGGAGCTGTTCGTGACCGGGCGCATCCACGCGGAGTCGGAGATCTCCCGGGAGTCGGGCCCGTTCAAGGACGCGCGGAGCTTCCCCGAGCTCTCGCGCTTCACGTCGAGCGCCGCGCTCTCGTGGGAGCCCGAGATGCCCCGGGCCGCGGTCGACCGCGCGCCCATCGATCGCATGCTCTTGCCCGCGAAGCTCTTCGCGCTCGCCATCGCCCGCGAGACCGGCGCCCTCCACTTCGCCGACGGCGCGAGGCGCAAGAAGGTCTACCTCGTCGAGGGCGTGCCGGAGTTCATCGCCTCGACCGACAAGAGCGAGCTCCTCGGCGAGCAGCTCGTCCGGCGCGGGCAGGTCCTCCGGATGGAGGTCGACATGGCGCTCGCGATGCTGCCGCGCTTCGGGGGGCGCATCGGCGACGCCCTCGTCGGCCTCGGCGTGCTGCGGCCGATCGAGCTCTTCCGCGCCATCGCGGAGCAGACCCGCCTCCGCTTCCTCGAGCTCTTCGACTGGACCGGGGGCGAGGTCGGCTACGTCCGCGGCGCGCGCTCGCACGAGGAGACGTTCCCGCTCGGGCTCGACGCTGCCGATCTCGTCGCGCGCGGCGTGCGCGATCGCTACGCCCTCGACGAGGTGTCGCTGATGTTGGCGCCATTCGCCGGGCAGGTCGTGTCTCCGGTGGTGCCTCTGCCGGTGCGGCTCGCCGCCTACCGGCTCTCCGGGCGCGAGGAGCAGGTCCTGCGCGCCGTCGACGGCGCGCGGACGCTCGCCGAGCTCACCGACCACGTGACCAGCACGACGTCGGTCGAGGCCGGTGAGGTGCACCGCGCGGTGCTCCTCGGCCTCTCGTGCGAGATCGTCACCTGCGAGCGCTGGACCGCGCTCGTGAGTCGCGCCCACCGGGGCTGATCGCGCTCACTTGCCGTCGAGGAGCGCCGTGAGGCGCGCGCGCAGATCCGGGTCGGCCTTGGTCGCGCGCGCGCGGATGAGCCGCGTGCCCTCCGCGCGATCGAGCTGGAGCATCGAGCGGGCCATCGCGATGAGCACCCCGGTGCTCTCTTCGGTGCCGTCGCCGCGCAGGGTCGCGAGCAGGCCTCGCTTGCCCTCGAGGGCCTTGCCGAGGAGGGCGATCGTGCGCGCGCGCAGCGCGGCGGGGACGTCGGCGAGGGCCGCGGCCGCGCTCGCGCGCAGGTCGTCGCTGCCCTGCCGAGCCGAGAGCAGGCGCTCGATCCAACCCACGACGGCCTCGTCGATGAAGCGGAGGCGTCTCAGCTCCGAGAGCGCGACCGCACGCAACGCGTCGTCGGGGTTCTCGAGGGCGTCGACGAGCCGCACGCGCGCCGCCTCGCCGCCGACCCGCGCGAGGGCCGCGAGCGCCGCGTAGCGCACCCGCGGGTGCGCGAGGTAGCGCGTGACGTGCTCGGCGATCGCGGGGTCGCGCTTGTCGGGGAGCACGCCCAGGAGGTCTTCGGCGAACGCGGCGTCGAAGTCCTCGCGGCTCGGA
>JAEUKG010000871.1 GCA_016794325.1 Myxococcales bacterium
GACGACGCGGACGGGGGCGGTGTGCCCGCCGCTCTGGCCCGACGTCGCGGCGAGCCTCGGCCGCGACGCCGGCGCGCCGGCGCCCGCCGCGGACGGCGGAGGCCCGCCGGACGCCGCCGCCGCCGCCGCCGGCCCGGCCACGCCGACGGTCGGTCTCGGGGCCGGGGGTGGGTGCTCCGCGTGCCAAATCGGCGTCCGGGGGCATCGCACTAACCATTTGTATTGCTTGATGATTGCGCCGCTGCTGGCGTTCGTGGTCCGCCGCCGGAGGGTTCCCTCGCAGGCGGCAGTGTACGCGCCCAGAAAAGACTGCTATTGAGCCGCCACTTCACGCGGTCCCCGGGGCTCTTTCTCGGATCCGCGGGGAGCGAGGCGTGCTGAAGCGTCTGCGAACCGGCAGACGGCCAACCCCTCGAGATCGCGGGCGGCGCACGGCAAAAAGAACCGGCGCCTCCCATCGAAACTCGGAGAGGTCCATCGTCATGAGTCTCGCGAAAGCCAAGCCTTGGGCGGCGCGGGTGCTGTTCTGGGTCACCAGCGTGGCCATTCCCCTTCTCTTCGCGAAGATCGCGTGGGCGCAGACCCACGGATCCGACGCGGCCGGACACGGCGGAGCGGCTGCGCCCGCCCACCACGGCGGCGGCGAAGCCAACCTGATCGTGCCGGATCTCGGCAACACGGCCACCGCCACGTTCTTCAACGGCATGGGCGGCGCCTCGCTGCTCCGCGTCGGTCTCGTCGTGTCCGTGCTCGGCATGGGCTTCGGCTTCTACTTCTTCAACCAGCTGAAGAACCTGCCGGTCCACAAGTCGATGCTCGAGATCAGCGAGCTGATTTACGAGACCTGCAAGACGTACCTCGTCACCCAGATCAAGTTCATCTTGATCCTCGAGGCGTTCATCGGCGCGGTCATCGTCTACTACTTCGGCTTCAGCCAGCACTACTTCGCCGAGGGCAAGGCGCTGCAGGTCGGCATCATCCTGCTCTTCAGCCTCATCGGCATCGCCGGCAGCTGCGCGGTCGCGTGGTTCGGCATCCGCGTCAACACCTTCGCCAACTCGCGCACGGCCTTCGCGGCGCTCGAGGGCAAGCCCTTCCCGGCCTACGCCATCCCGCTCAAGGCGGGCATGAGCATCGGCATGCTGCTCATCTCGGTCGAGCTCGTGCTGATGCTCGGCATCCTCCTCTTCGTCCCCGGCGAGTACGCGGGCCCCTGCTTCATCGGCTTCGCCATCGGCGAGTCGCTCGGCGCCTCGGCCCTCCGCATCGCGGGCGGCATCTTCACGAAGATCGCGGACATCGGCTCCGACCTCATGAAGATCGTCTTCAAGATCAAGGAAGACGACGCGCGTAACCCCGGCGTCATCGCCGACTGCACCGGCGACAACGCGGGCGACTCGGTCGGCCCCTCCGCCGACGGCTTCGAGACCTACGGCGTCACCGGCGTCGCGCTCATCAGCTTCATCCTCCTCGCGGTGAAGAACCCGACGGTCCAGGTCCAGCTCCTCGTCTGGATCTTCATGATGCGCATCGTCATGGTCATCGCGTCCGCCGTCTCGTACTTCATCAACGAGCTCATCGCCAAGGGCAAGTTCGGCAACGCGACCAAGATGAACTTCGAGCAGCCGCTCACCCAGCTCGTCTTCATCACCTCGGCGGTCTCGATCGCCGCGACCTTCGCGGTCTCGAACCAGCTGATCCCCAACATCGGCGGCGACACCACCCTCTGGTGGAAGCTGTCGGTCATCATCACCTGCGGCACCCTCGCCGGCGCCATCATCCCCGAGGTCATCAAGGTCTTCACGTCGACCGAGTCTGGTCACGTCAAGGAGGTCGTCACCTCGTCGCGCGAGGGCGGCCCGTCGCTGAACATCCTCTCCGGCCTCACCGCCGGCAACTTCAGCGCCTACTGGATGGGCATGATTTTGATGGGTCTGATGGGGGTCGCCTACTGGGTGAGCACGATGGCGGTCGGCAACGTCATGATGATCGACATCAAGGACGCGGCCGGTCACGTCACCGGTCACTTCGACCCCTCGCCGGTCTTCGCCTTCGGCCTCGTGGCCTTCGGCTTCCTCGGCATGGGCCCGGTCACCATCGCGGTCGACTCCTACGGCCCCGTCACCGACAACGCGCAGAGCGTCTTCGAGCTCAGCGTCATCGAGGGCATCCCCGACATCAAGGCCAAGATCAAGAAGGAGTTCGGCTTCGAGCCGAAGTTCGAGCTCGCGAAGCAGCACCTCGAGGAGAACGACGGCGCCGGCAACACCTTCAAGGCGACCGCCAAGCCCGTGCTCATCGGCACCGCCGTCGTCGGCGCGACCACGATGATCTTCTCGATCATCCTCGGCCTCACCGGCGGCTTCGCGCACGACGTCGACAAGCTGTCGCTGCTCTACCCGCCGTTCCTGCTCGGCCTCATCGCCGGCGGCTCGATGATCTACTGGTTCACGGGCGCGTCGACCCAGGCGGTCGTCACCGGCGCGTACCGAGCCGTCGAGTTCATCAAGAAGAACATCAAGCTCGAGGGCGTCGAGAAGGCGAGCATCGAGGACAGCAAGAAGGTCGTCGAGATCTGCACGGTCTACGCGCAGAAGGGGATGTTCAACATCTTCCTCGCGATCTTCTTCGGCACGCTGGCCTTCGCGTTCTTCGACGCGTTCTTCTTCATCGGCTACCTCATCGCGATCGCCCTCTTCGGCCTCTTCCAGGCCCTCTTCATGGCGAACGCGGGCGGCGCGTGGGACAACGCGAAGAAGATCGTCGAGGTCGAGCTCAAGGCCAAGGGCACTCCGCTCCACGACGCGAGCGTCGTCGGCGACACCGTCGGCGATCCATTCAAGGACACCTCCAGCGTCGCGCTCAACCCCGTCATCAAGTTCACGACGCTCTTCGGCCTCCTCGCCGTCGAGCTCGCGCAGCAGATGAAGGAGGGCGACAAGACCCTGCCGCTCGCGCTCTCGGCGATCTTCCTCGTCGTCTCGATGGTCTTCGTCTACCGCTCCTTCTACGGGATGCGCATCGGCGACGGCGGCACCAAGGAGACCGCGAAGGCCGAGCCGGCCGAGAAGAAGCCGGCCCCCAAGGCCGACAAGGCCGAGAAGGCCGAGAAGAAGGCCGAGCCGAAGAAGGCCGAGCCGAAGAAGGCCGAGCCCAAGGCCGAGTCCAAGAAGTCGTCGGACGACGACGAGGGGGGCGAGGACGAGGACGAGGACGAGGACGACGAGGACAAGGCCGAGGCCAAGTCCGACAAGAAGTCCGACGACAAGTCCGAGAAGAAGTCGGACGACAAGAAGTCGAAGGAGAAGGAAGCCGACGCCTGAGCGTCGCCTCCATCGTTCGATGACACGGCGAGGGCTCGCTCCGGCCACGGAGCGGGCCCTCCGCGCGTTCGGAGCCGAGTGTGGGCGGAGGTCGGGGGTGCACTTTCGCCCCCGCCCCGTTTCGCCCCAGGCGTATGATTCCACCCATGCGGCGTAGGCTCGCAGCTGCGTTGATTCTGATGGCTCTGGGGGTGGGCTGCCAGGCGCTGTTGACGACGAGCCAGACGCAATGCTCGAGCGACGCCGACTGTGTCGCCCGTGGCGGGGCCGGCTTCGTCTGCCGCGAGTCGGTGTGCCGGCTCGCCGCGCCGGCCGTCGACGGCTCGGCCTCGACCGACAGCGGGGCGGACGCCAAGGGGGAGCCGTGGGCTTGCCTCGCCAACCCGCCCGGCACCCCGGCGGAGGACCGCAGCGTCTCGCTCGTCTATCGCAACCGCTACCTGGTGTATTCGGCGGACGACTGCCTCCACAATCGCCCGGTCGCGGGGATGGAGATGAAGCTCTGCTCCCAGCGCGACGTGAACTGCGCGTCGCCCGCCGAGGTGAAGGTCACCGACTGCGACGGCTACGTCAATTTCGTCAACGTCTACCGTGGCTTCCAGGGCTACATCCTGGGAGTTCCGCCCAAGCCCACGGGCGGCTCCGCGGCTTGGCCGGCGGCCACCGAGCAGTGTTTCAAGGACCTCGCCGCCAAGGAGAAGGCCAACGGTACCTCGGGGAAGCGCTGCGCGATCCAGGCGAGCGACGCCGGCGGCGTCGTCGTCCCGCTCCCCGACGACCTCTTGCCGACGATCCAGATGATCGTGCCGCCGCCAGCGGTCGGGGACGACCCCGCGGCGGTGTTCGTCGAGGCGGAGGTGCCTCACCTCCTGAGCGCGCAGACGCTGAAGGACCTCCTCTTCGTCATCGGCAGGAGCTACGAGCCGACCGCCGGTCACTTCATCGGACAGGTCACCGACTGCAACGGCGACGCCGCGCCCGGCGCCGCGATCTCGGTCGTCGGGGGGACGGGCCCCAAGGGCACCCTCTACTACACCGACTCGCAGGGCCTGCCGAACCCGAACCAGGGCGAGACCGCGCTCCGCGGTGAGGCCGGCTACGTCAACCTCGACCCTGGCCCGACAGGGATAGCCACCATCTCCGTCACCGCGACCCGCAGGGCGACGAACGAGCGGATCGGCGTCTACGCAGCACAGATCCGCTCCGGCTACGTCACCATCCTCGGCATGCCACCGCTGAAGAACTGAGCCATGGTCGCGTCCCCGTCTGCCACCGCCCCCACCATGGAGTTCCCCGGCTACCGGGTGATCGCCAGCCTCGGTCACGGCGGGATGGCGCGGGTGTACCTCGGCCTGTCGGAGAAGCAGCCGGGTTTCACCAAGCTCTTCGTCCTCAAGTCGCTCAAGGACGAGCTGGCGGGCGATCCGGAGCTCCTCGCGATGTTCGTCCAAGAGGCGCACGTCGCGGCGCGCCTCAACCACCCGAACGTCGTGCAGACGTACGAGGTCGGCAGTCGCGGCGAAAACCCCTTCATCGCCATGGAGTACCTCGACGGCCAGCCGCTCAACGTCGTCGTGAAGCGCCTCGGCAAGGCGCTCTCGGTCGACCTCGTCATGCGGGTCCTCGTCGACGTGCTCGCGGGGCTCCACTACGCGCACGAGCTCGCGGACTACGACGGCACCCCGATGGGCATCGTGCACCGCGACATCAGCCCTCACAACGTCTTCGTCACGTACGACGGCGCGGTGAAGGTGCTGGATTTCGGGATCGCCAAGGTGGCCTCCGCGCCGAGCATGACCCGCACCGGAGTCATGAAGGGCAAGGTGGGGTACATGGCGCCCGAGCAGGTGTTGAACCAGGGCGTCGACCGGCGCGCGGACCTCTTCGCCGTCGGCGTGATCATGTGGGAGGCGATCGCGGGCAAGCGCCTCGTCGACCCCGGCACCCACGAGGTCGCGGCGCTCCAGGCTCGGCTGAGCGGCGCGGTCCCGAGCCTGAGCGGAGTCTCCGACGCGAGCCCGGAGCTCGTCGCCATCGCTCACCGAGCGCTCGCGCTCGATCCCACGGCGCGCTTCGCCACCGCGGAAGAGATGCAGCTCGCGCTCGAGGAGTACCTGCGGGGGGCGAGCAACCCGCAAGCTCGCGATCTCGGCAAGCTCCTCCGCGAGCACTTCGCCGCGGAGCGCGCGAAGCTCCGCAAGCTCATCGAGGAGCGGATCGCGCAGCCTTCACCGTCGTCTCCCACGCTCCCGGTCTCGCACTCGAGTGAGGTCCCCACGCTCCAGCGGCACTCGGGGACGCCGTCGGCGAGCGCCTCCGCGGGGGTCATCCCCGACGCGCCGATCGTCGCCGCGAAGGCGCCGTCACGCCCCGGCGTGATCGTCGGTCTCGCTGGGGTGGGGCTCGTCGTCGCGCTCGTCGCGGGGGTGCTCGGTCTGCGGTCGTTCCGCGGCCGGGACACGCAAGGCCCGACGGTGAGCACCGTCGTCTTGACCACCCAAAACCCCGAGGCCTCGGGCGCGCGCGCGCCTTCACCGCCGGCTGCGCCGCCGGCGTCGGTGTCGATCAGGCTCTCCGTGAGCCCGCGCGGAGCGACCGTGCTGCTCGATGGCGCGCCGGTCTCGCCCGACGGGTTCGTGCAGCCTCGTGACGAGCGCGCGCGGCACGAGCTCAAGGTGACGCTGGCGGGCCACCAGAGCGCGACGCGCGAGATCACGCTCGACCGGGACCAGGACCTCGCCGTCGCGCTCGCCCCCGCGGCCCCGGTCGTCGCGGCGCCGCGCGGCGGAGCGCCACAGCTCACCGCGCCGAGCGCGGCGACCGCCGCGGCGAGGCCATCGGCGACGACCGCAGCGCCGCCCCCCGCCGACAGCGGCTTCACCGAGGTCCGGCGCACGCCGAGGCCGATCGACACCACGAACCCGTTCTGACCGAGGTGACCATGAAGACGCCCCGGAGCTTCGTCAGAGTCCTCGTCGCGGCCGCGCTGCTCGCGCCGAGCGTCGCGCGCGCGGCCGATCCGCCGAGCGCGGAGGATCCGCAGCGCAAGGAGGAGGCGCGGGGGCGCTTCAACCGCGGGGTGGAGCTGTACCAAGAGGGCGACTTTCGCGGCGCGCTCGCCGAGTTTCGGCGCGCGTACGAGCTCGTCCCGAGCTGGCGCATCTCGTACAACATCGCGCAGGCGTGCGCGGAGGTGCAGGACTACGCCTGCGCGCTCCAGTCGTTCGATCAATACCTGGCGCAGGGCGGCGCGGAGCTGGCCCCCGAGCGGCGCGCGCAGGTCGAAGCCGACGTGAAGAAGCTCCGCGCGCGGATCGCGAAGGTGACCGTCCGGGCGAACCGCGCCGACGCGGAGATCTTCGTCGACGAGGCGAGCTTCGGGCGGACCCCGCTGCGAGGCCCGGCCCTCGTCGGCGCCGGAAAGCGTCGTATTTCTGCGACGTTGCCGAGTGGGCAGACCGTCGCGAAGGTCATCGAGGTCGCCGGCGGCGACGCCGTCGAGGTGAGCCTGGTCTTCCCGGACGCGCAGCCCTCCGCGCCGCCCAAGCCCGCGCCGCTCCGGACCGAGGCGCCGAGCCGCGCGCCGATCTACGTCGGCCTCGTGGCGACGGGCGCCCTCGCCGCCGGGGCGACGGTCACCGGAGTCATGAGCCTCGGCGCCAAGAAGGACCTCGACCGTGAGCTCGACAGGTTGCCCGGCTCACCTGACGGGATCGACGACGCGCGCTCCAGGGCGAGGACGTTCGCGCTCGTCACCGACATCCTCGGCGGCGCCGCGGTCGTGGCCGCGGGCGTGACTGTGGTGCTCGTCCTCACCCGGCCGTCGAGCGGCGAGAAGGCGGCGGTGTCGATCGACCTCGGCCCGGGGAGCGCCGGCGTCCGCGGCCGCTTCTGACGCAGGCTCGGCTCACTCCCACGTGGTGTCCGTCCACTCGAGGCCCGCGCCCTTCTTCTGCTCGACGCGCACGACGAACGTGACCTTGCGCCCGAGCTTCTGGCCGAGCTCCTCCTCGGCCTTCTGCGCGTAGGCCTTCACCATCGGGGCCGTCTCGTAGGGGTGGTCGACGATGCCGATCACGCGCACCCCGGCGCCGGTGGTGCGCTCCATGACGAGGTGCGGAGTGTCGCCGCGGCCGCGCCCCGACGCGCCCGTGCCCCAGCTCGGCTTCGCGGCGCGGCGCCCGTCTTCGCCGGTGACCGCCTTGACGGAGTCGCCGCCCCCGCCGATCCACCCGGTGTCGCGCGCGTAGTGGAGGACGGTGTTCGCCTCGTCGGGCCGGATGCCCGCCTCGTACCGCAGCGTGCCGCTCGATCCGAGGCTCACCGTGCCGCCGCGGTCGACGCTCGCCGCCGATCCGCGGCCCCGCACCGCGCCGACGACGACGGCCGCGAGCACGAGCACGCCGAAGACGATCGCGCCCGCGACGAGCCGCACGCGCTGGACCGTCGCCCACGCGTTCTGCGGCGGCGTCCCCCGGAAGGGCTCCACCGGATAGAGCGGCGGGGGCGGCGGGTACGGGGCCTGCGACGGCTGCGGCGGGTACGACGGCTGCGGGGGACCATGGGGGCTCCACGGCGGCGGGCCTTGCATGGTGGGTGGTGTAGCCGGGCTGGCGCGGGCGCGCCACCTGTGTCACGACACCGGCGCCATGCGGGCACGAGCGGTCGGATGCCTCTTCTTGTTCGCGCTCGCGGCGTGCTCGAGCGCGGCCGATCCCGGCTCGACCTCGTCGCGCGACGCCGGCGCCCCGTCGCCCCCGGGCGAAGACGCGGGCGCGGGCGAAGGTGGCGCCGCGCCGGCGGACCGGACGAGCGGCTGCGGCGCCCCGGTGAGCGGCGCGGGCTCGGTCCGCAAGGTGGAGATCACGTCCGGGGGCAAGGCGCGCGTCTTCCACCTCTCGATCCCCAGGTCGTACGATCCGGGCGTCCCGCACCGGCTCCTCTTCGTCCTCCACGGCGCGACCGACACCGATCCCGCGCAGATGAAGGACTGGTTCGCCGTCGAGGCCGCGCTCGGCGGCGCCACGATCGCGGTCTATCCGCAAGCGCTCCCCCGGACCCACGCCGACGGCTCCGGCGGGCTCGTCACCCGGTGGGACGTCGACGGCGCGGAGGACCTCGCGTTCTTCGACGCGATGCTCGAGGCCATCGGCCGCGCCCACTGCCTGGCGACCGGGCAGGTCTTCGTCACCGGGTTCAGCTCCGGCGGCAACTTCGCGCAGCAGCTCGCGTGCAAGCGCCGCGCGGCCCTCCGCGCCGCGGCGCCCGTCGCCGGGCCCGGGCCGTTCTCGTCGAAGTGCGACGGGGCTCTCCCGATATGGATAACGCACGACCAGGACGACGAGGCCTTGCCCGTCGGCGGCGCCCGGAGCTCGCGCGACTTCTGGGCGCGGCAGAACGGGTGCAAGGGGGCGTGGGTCGCGGCCACCCCGAGCGCCTGCCAGCGGAACGACGGCTGCCCCGCGTCCTCGCCGCTCGTCTACTGCGAGTCGAAGGGGGTCGGCCACGACGTGCCCCCGTACGCCGTGGACGCCATCGCGCGCTTCTTCGCCGCGCTCTGACCGGGCGCGCCCCCAGGTGGCGCCAATTGCCTATTGCGCGGCGTGGCGCGATGCGTCACACCCCTGCCATGAAGCGGCTCGGACTGGGCGTGGGGATCGTGGTCGTGTCACTCGCGGCGGGGGCGCCCGCGCCCGCGGCCGATCCGCCGCCGCACATCGAGCGCGTGTCGCCCGACGTGGTCGTGGCGACGAGCGAGATCGCGTGCAGCGGAACCGCGCTCGGCTCGGTGGCCATCTACGGCTCCAACCTGGCCCCGTTCGGCACCACCTCGTTCTCGCGCGACGTGCAGGTCTACGGGCGGCCGCCGGGAGGGGCGTGGGAGCAGCTCCGCACCTCCGCCTGGCGGTACGACTACGTCGATCTCGGCTGCCTCGGCGCGCCCTATCGCCAGGCTGGCAACATCGAGATCAAGCTGGTGCGGCTCGGCGTCACGTCGAACGTCGCGACGATCCGCGTGGTGCCGCGCCCCACGACCCCGCCGCGCGTCTCCAACATGGTGCCGAACACGGTGCCCCGAGGCCCGGGCGGCGTGAACGTCGTGCTGTCGGTGACGAACGTCGACGACACGAGCAAGGGCCTCATCGGCGGCAAGGTCGTGGTCTCGTCGCACGACCCCCTCGGCGGTCGGTTCGTGCTGCGGGTGCCGGCCGAGATCCAGAGCGTCCCCGGCAAGTACCCGGTGATCGTGAAGAACGACGCGGGAGCGTCGGAGCCCTGGATCCTCCACGTGGCCGGGCCCATCCTCCCGCGCGGGGTCGAGATCGGGCGCAACACCGCGTCGACCGCCGACGAGATCATCGACGTCCCGTTCGACGGCGACGACCCCACCGCGGCGCGGCTGCGCGCGCCCGGCGGATCGTGGATGGACGTCCGGGTCGAGGTGAAGGGCAAGGCGGCGCGGGTGGTGGCGCCGGGCGCGCTCTTCGCGAACAAGCCGCGCCTGCTCTCGGTGGAGCTGTCGAACCCCACCGACACCGCGTCGATCAACCTGCCGGTCTCGTACGTGACGAAGCTCGACCGGCCGGTCCCGAGCCCGGCGACGCCCAAGCCCGGCGGGCGCTTCTGACGGCGCCCCTCAGGGCGAGATCGAGCCGAAGCCGAAGGCCTGCTCGAAGCTGAAGTAGAAGTTGTAGGGGTCGATCTTGCACGGCGTGCCCGGGGTGGGGCACGCCGCCTGGGTGCGGTTGAGCGGGAAGCCGAAGTCGCCGCGGAAGACGACGCGGTTCAGCCAGGGGATGAGCGTGCGGATGCCGAAGCCGGCCGACTGCTTGGGGCTCAGGCTCTTCCAGCCGAACGCGGTGTCGCCGGCGTCGAAGAACGCGACGCCGCCCACCTGCAGCGACAGGAGTCGCACCGGCCGGGTGCGGAACTCGAGGTTGCCGAGGATGACGTCGCTGCCGGAGTAGTAGTTGCTCGGGTAGCCTCGCAGGCGGTCGTCGCCGCCGAGGACGCTCTGCCGGTTCAGGTAGTTCTCGTAGCGGTTGAGCATCGCGCCGTCGAAGACGACGCGGCCGAAGCGTGTCTTCGGGCTCACGATGCGCACCGCGCCCGAGATCGAGGCGTCGCTCAGGCGGTTGCCGCCCGAGCCGTCGCCGCGGAGCTCGTATTCGGTCACGCTCTCGACCGAGGCGCGCGCGAGGCCGTCGCCGAGGGGAATCGTGTATTGTGCACCGGCATAGCCGCCGAGGACGTCGCGGGTCGAGCCGAGCGCCCGGGTGACGGGGTACACGTTGACGTACACCTCGTGCCCGAGCCGATACTCCTCCTGGAGCGCGAACGTGGCGAAGTCGGTGATCGCGTGGAAGCGCGTGGTGTAGCTGTGCCACTGGAGGTTCGGGCCCACCCGGTCCTCGCCGACGGGGATGTTCCGGCGCACGAACTCGTCGGCGGCGCGCGGATCGTAGCGCGACAGGTCGAACGGCTTGTTGCTGCGGAACGAGGCCGAGAAGCCCGCCGACAGGTCGTTCTTGTACTCCCAGCCGAAGGAGCGGGTGACGCCGGCGCCGGCCGAGACCGTGGACGTCTTGTACTGGAAGGGGATGTTGTCGCGCACCGCGCCGGTCGCGCGCGCGTCGTAGAGCGCGAGCTTGGCGTTCGAGTACCGGCGGGCGACGGCGTCGGTCCAGCCCGCGTTCGCCGACCACGCCCACGGGGTGCGGGTGGACCACAGCGGCTGCCCCACCGAGACCGATCCCGCCGAGCCCTCGGGCGAGCCGGTCTGGCGGTTGATGTACGCGTTGACGCCGGCCGAGGCCCCGATGCGCGAGTATCCGAACCGGGGCACGCGGTACGACGCGCCGACGGTGTACGACTCCGGCTGGTAGACGAAGGTCCCCGCCACGGTGTGGTGGAGGCCGAGGAGGTTCGTCTCCTGGGGGACGAAGGTGAGGTACTCGACGCCGCCGGGCGTGACGCCGACGTCGTAGCTGAGGCGGAGGCTCCAGAGGTCCTTCGTCGCGTAGACCAGCCGCACCGCGCCCGGCTTCTTGCCCTTGAGCGGCACGTACACGACGTGCGCGATCTGCGGCAGCACGCGGAGGTTCCGCGCGGTCTCCTGCACCGCCTGGGTGCGGTAGACGTCGCCCTTGGAGAAGAGCATCTCCCGCCGCACGATCATGTCGCGCGTCACGTAGTGCACGCGGTTCGACCAGGTGACGGCGGTCTCGAGCGTCTTGGCGGCGACCTCGTCGGCGGACTCTTCGCCGACGACGAGCTCGAAGCGGTTGCCGAAGGCCTTCTTCGGGATCGCGTTCCTCACCGTGTCGTAGGGGACGTCGCGCTTCTCGACGACCTCGAAGCGGACGATCTCGATCGACTCGATCGGCTTGCCGTCGGGCTCGAGCTCGATCTCGCCGCCGCCGACCTGGGCGATCGCCTGGGCGATCGTCTCCTGCTCGTAGGGCGAGAAGACGACCCGGCTCGGGGGCGGAGGCCCGCCCGACGGCTTCACCGGATCGGGCGTGTCGTGGCTCGGGGGCGCCTGCGCCGCGGCGCTGCCCGTCGCCGCGAGACTCGCGGCGACGACGGCCGCGCCGACGAGCGCGAGGTGCCGGTCTCGCGCAGGGGTGATCCTGCGGTTCGTACCTTCACCTACAGCGGAATTCACCACCCCGAAGCGGCCCGCCCAAGCGCGAAATTTCGACCCCACGAAAGGCACGGCCGCATCGTATCTGCTTTGAGACGCCATGGGCTGGGCTTTCGTGGAGCTTTTGAGCTAAGGAACACGAGTACTTCCCTAGGGGTGCTCCATGCGCGCGAAGCTGTTTCCGACCGCTGTGTTTGCTCTCGTCTCCATCTCCGGTGGCGTCGCCGCGCTCGTCGCGTGCGCCGAGTCGACCACGTCGGTCGACGACGGCTCGTCGTCGGGCGGCGGCTCGAGCGGCTCGTCCGACAGCGGAGGCCTCTCCGTCCCCGACACGGGCGCGAAGAAGGACAGCGGGGGCTCGTCGTCTTCGTCGTCGGCCTCGTCCACGAGCGCGTCGAGCGCGTCGTCGAGCTCCGGCGGCAGCGGCAGCGTGCCGATGTGCGACACCAGCGACATCGCGAAGCTGATCAAGTGGGCGGGCATGTCGGGCGGTCCGTGCGACGGCACGTGCGACGGCAAGGTCAACTGCTGCTTCGACCCCCTCGGCGGCGGATCGAGCGGCCTGCCGATCGAGGGCGGCCTCGGCGGCGGTAAGTGCTTGCCCCAGAACCCCTGAGCGCGTCGTCGCTCCCGGCTCGGCGCGCGGCGGCTCAGCAGCGCAGGGTCGCGATCACCCCGAAGTGATCGCTCGGGAAGATGTCCCCTTCGGCTCGGTCGAAGCAGACGTCGGCCTCGAGCGGCTCGCCGCGCCCCCGGTCGTCCGGGCCGCGCACGAACACGTAGTCGATGCGGCGGTTGGGCTCGCGGCAGAGGAGCGCGAACGGGTTTCGCCGCGCGAACGTCGTCCCGTCGCGCCCCGGCGGCGCCGCGGCCGCGAAACAATCTGCAAAATACACGCACGGCCCGCCGAGGCCGGTGAGGCCGCGGAGGTAGCGGATCTCGTCGGCGTCGGGCTCGGCGTTGAAGTCGCCCATCACGAGGGGAGGGAAGCCGTGCGCCGGCGCGAGGTCGCGCACGATCTCCACGAGCCGCTTCACCTGCAGGGCGCGCGCGGCGCCGTCGTCGAGCTTCCAGTTGAGGTGGGTCACGAAACACGGCACCTTGGCGAACGGCGCGTCGAGCTCGGCGAAGAGCACGCACCGGCGCTCGCCGGTGCCGTTGTCGGGGAGGGCGAGGGTCTCGCTCCTGGCGATGGGCCACCGCGACAGGAACGCGTTGCCGACCGGCCAACCGTCGGGCTCGGGCGAGCGACCCCAGACCGCGTGGTAGCCGAGGCCCTCGCCGATGAGGGCGAGCTGGTCGAACGACCCGTCCGGCAGGACCAGCACCTCCTGCATCCCGAGGACGTCGGGGGCGAGCGCGGCGAGCGCCCTTCGCAGCACCGGGAGGCGCTCCTCCCAGGGGCCGAACCGGTTCCAAACGTTCAGCGTGGCGACGCGGAAGGTTTCCATCGCCGCCAGCGTACGCCGTGCGTGAGCTTCGCCGGTATGTTTGTGGACGCGCCGCGGGCCCCTCTGGGAGAATGGAAGCGAATGCCCGACCCCTTGCCCGCTGCGATCGGCGAAGTCGTCGCCGGTCGCTATCGCCTCGACGGCCTGCTCGGCAAGGGGGGGATGGGGGCGGTGTACCGGGCCACCCACACGACCCTCGAGCAGCCGGTCGCGATCAAGCTGATGCTCGACGGGGCGATGGACCCGGAGTCGCGGGCGCGGTTCTTCCGCGAGGCGAAGGTCATCGCGTCGCTCAAGAACGATCACGTCGTGCGCGTCCTCGACGCGGGTGAGCACGGCGACGGCCTCTACATCGCGATGGAGCTCCTCGAGGGCACCGACCTCGGCACCCTCGCCCAGGGGCCGATGGACATCCCCACCGCGGTGGGCTGGGTGCTCCAGGCGTGCACCTGCCTGGAGGAGGCGCACGCGCGGGGGATCATCCACCGCGACCTCAAGCCCGCGAACCTCTTCCTCA
>JAEUKG010000900.1 GCA_016794325.1 Myxococcales bacterium
AACGACGCGAGCATGAGCGCCATCACGCAGTTGACCGGCTTCTCGTCGAGGATCTCGCGCGAATACATGCGCTAGCCGTCGGTGCCGCCGGCGACGGGGTTTCCGATGCCGTAGCCCTTGAGATCCGCGGGAGGCTGCCAATACGTCGGGTGCCCGTAGGAGTCGTTGCCGACGTAGCAACCGTCGAGCGAGTTGATCGGATCGAGCGGGAACGCGCCGAGGTGGACCGGCAGCGGCGTCGCGCCGTTCGGGCCGGCGTGGTCGGGCAAGATGTCGAGGAGGCCGGGGTAGCCCTGGAGCACCTCGTCGAGCTGCGAGCCCGGGTGCGCCATCGCGTAGGCCTTGGCCCACGCGCGGACGTTGGGCACGCCCGCGTTGGCCGCGGTCACCGCGTCGATGAACGCGCGGAGGCGGCCGCCCGTGATCTCGTAGCGGTCGAGCCGGCGCGTCGGCCGCGTCGGCAGCGGCAGCGAGCGGCAGCAGCTCTCGTGGACCTCGCCGCCCGCGCCCGTCTCGCCCTTGCCGCAGGTCTCGATGCCCGACGGCCCGTTCGCCGAGCCCTTGCACGACTGGCCTCCGACGCACGCCTTGGCGGTGCTGCACGCCGCGCTCGCGCAGTCGCCGTCGGACTTGCACATCTTCGCCTCGTCGCACTTCTTCGCGGTCGGCCCGCCGCAGTCGACGTCGGTCTCGCCGAGGCTCGGAGAGAGCTTGCCGTCGGTCGTGGTCGGCGCGGCGCATTTGCCGCCGGTGCAGAGACCCTCGCAGTCGTCGCTCGTCTTGCACACGCCGCCGACGGGGCACTGCGTGCCCGCCTCGACGCCGCACGGCGGGCCGGCGTCGAGCGCCGCGTCGCCGGCGCTCCCGTCTTTGCCGCCGTCCGCCCCCGGCGACCCGTCTTCGCCGCCCGCCGATCCGTCGTTTCCGGGCCCCGGCCCGGGGCCCGGGCCGGTGTCGGAGCCGACCGACGCGTCCGACGCCTCGGGCGGGACGACGGGATCTTCGTCGCCGCACGCGAGCGGCGTGAGCGTCACCATCCCGAGGCACACGAGCGAGACGAGCGAGCGGACGTGGAGAGCGCGCATCCCTTCATGTTCGCGCACCGCGCCCGAAAATCCAACTCGAGCGCGACGCGCACGACCCTCACACCGCCCGCGCGTTGTGGGCGAAGCCGCAGGTCATTTCGCGCGGCCGCGCGTGTGGGCCACGCTGCGCCCACGTACCTTCATCGACCTACAACCGCGTCGGACGGGGTCACGCCTCCCGCCTTGGCCGAGCGAGGTTCAGAGCGTGTTGGTCGTCGTCTGCTGCGCCTGCTTGAGGATGTCCTCGTCCTTCTCTTTGCGCGGCCCGGCGGGCGCGGGCGTCTGCTTGGTCACGGAAGGCTTGAGGGCCGTGACTTGGACCTTCGCGGCGGGCGCGCCCTTCGCCGCCGGCGCGCCTTTGGAGGGAGAGCCCGGAGCGGGCGGCGCCGCCTTCGCGGAGGGGCCGTTGCCGGCCTTCGGCGGCGCGCTCGACTCGTGAGAGTCCTTGACGGGGGTGACCGACAACGGCGCGAGGACCAACCCCGATGCGGATGGCGGCACCGGCGCCGCGACCGGCGCTCCCACGGCCACGGGCTGAGCCGCCGTGGTCGGCACGACGAGCGGCGCTTGCGGCGCGGCGAGCGCGTCCGGCGGAGTCTGCACGACCCGGCCCGGCACCACGTACGTCGGCTCGGCGACCTGCGACGCCGGGGCCTGGGCGGCGCTCCGCGCCTGGAGCACCATCGCGATGAGGACACCGACCGACGCGCCCGAGGCCATGAGCACCAGCGCGCGTACGAGCGTCGAGTGGCTTCGGACGACCAGGCGTCCGTGGCTGGCGGACGCGTCCGCGGGCATCGACATCGGCGACATCGAGTGAGGAGCCTGCGCCCCGGACACGCCGGTCCGCGACTCGTCGCGCCGGTACGCGCGGGTCATGTCGTGGTCCGAGTCGTGCGCGCGCCGCGCGAAGACCGGCGCGAGGTTCTTCGCCTTCGACGCCGGCGGCTCGGGAGGCCGCTGCGGCGTCGGGCTCAAGGCCTCCAGCTCACCGGTGGTGAGCATGAATTCCTCGGGCGACTTGGGGCGCTTGGAGAACTTCAGCACGGTGCGTCAGCTCCTCCTCAGAAGCACGCCGCGGTCCATGTCCTACACGTGTGTAAGTGTCCGAAAGGATGGGGCCCTGGCCCCCCCATGATGGTCGCGTGATCCATCTCCGAAGCCGCAGCTGTGAGGGCGGCCACCATCACCGGCACTCGAGCCGCGCCTCTTGCTTCGCCGCGTCCCAGACGAGCTTCTGCGTCTTGTTGACGCCGCAGGCCTGGCCGCGAGCGCTCGACGCGCCGAGCGCCGCGAACTGGGAGCACCCGCGGGTCTCCTTGCACTCGCACACGGTGCCGAGGTTGGCGATGGGCCGGCTCATGGTGCCGCAGGTGACGACCTTGCCGAGGTCGTCCTTCACCTGGGCGTAGCCCGCGGGGCTGCACGCGGCCTTCGAGGACGCGGTGGGGTTGAGCGGATCGGACTCGCTGCAGCTCGAGCGGCACGCGGCGTTCATCGTGGCGCGCTCGAGGGCGCCGCCGGCGACCGGCTGGCAGAGCTCGTGCTGCGCGCGCAAGGAGCCCTCCTGCTTCGCGAGCGAGAACCACTGGCTCTGCATGTTCTTCACCGCGGAGTCGAGGGCGGCGCTCTCCTGCGCGAAGTCGATGTCGCTCGCCGCCGCGTTGATCGCGGGGACGTGGCGCACGTAGCAGGCGCCGGCGAGGAAGGCCTTCTCCACGTCGCAGAGCGCCTTCACGTCGTCGCGCTGGAGGCTGCCGCTGCAGGCGACGTTCGAGCACTCGCGCACCGCGGCGTCGACGGTCGCCTTGCCTTTGCCCTGGTAGCTCTGGAGCTCGGCGCCGAAGCCCGCGACCGCCGAGACGACCGCGTTCTCGAGGCGCGCGCGATCGGCCGCCTTCTTGTTGGCGTCGGTGAGCGCCTTGGCGCACGCGGCCTTCGACTTCTTCTGCTGGTCGGCCACGATGCGGGTGCACTGGGCCTGAGAGAGCGCGTCGGCCGACGACGCCTCGAGGTCCTCGCCCTCCTCGCCTTCGGCGGCGCAGCCGACGGCGGTGAGCATGGTGACGACGGAAACGGCGGTCAGGCGGATGATGGTCTTCATGGTCTCTCTCCTTGGAGAGGTCCCATTGCAGGGGTAGTGCCACGGCACCTACGC
>JAEUKG010000914.1 GCA_016794325.1 Myxococcales bacterium
CTCTTCGCCGTGGTCGCGGCCGGGTGCGCGATGCCCGCCGACGGCGAGCGCGTGGGAGTGACCGAGGAGCCGCTCACCGCGCGCTGCGACGTCACGCTCGGGGGCAAGACGCTCGGCGTGGAGGACGACTACCTCCCGCACGTCGTGAGCTGCGAGAACGGCGGCGCCGCGCCCGAGGCGCTCAAGGTCCAGGCGGTCGCCGCGCGCACGTACCTCTACTTCAAGCTCGAGACCTCGGGCTCGATCACCGACGGGCAGGGCGATCAGGTCTACGGCTGCGGCAAGACGCCGAGCGCCGCCCACGTGCAGGCGGTGAAGGAGACGGCGGGCGAGGTCCTCCGCTACTCCGACACCACCATCGCCGCCTTCTACGTCGCCGGGGGCAAGGGCGCGCCGCCGGCGTGCAAAGGCGACACCACCGCGGCCACCGAGAAGTATGTAACCTACAACGAAGGCAAGTCCGGGAGCGGGGTCACCCAGACCACGCTCGGCTTCGTGAGCCCGACGAACCTCCGCAACCGGGGCTGCATGTCGCAGAACGGCTCCGACTGCCTGGCGAAGGCGGGCAAGGGGTACGGCGACATCCTGCGCTTCTACTACGGCGCCGACATCGCGCTGACGCGGGCCGAGGGCGCGTGCGTCCCGGCGCCCGACGCCGGCGCCCCGCCGGCCGCGGACGGGGGCGTGGCGGGCGACGCGGGGCCGGGGCGCGACGCGACGCTCGGCCCGTCCCTGCCGCTCGAAGATCCGCTCGCCGGCGGCGAGGGCGGTGAGGAGGGCTGCGCGGTGGCTCGGCCGGGGGCGCCGGTCGCGCCGCTCGGCCTGGTCGCGGTGGGGCTCGCGGCGGCGGTGGGGCTCGCGAGGCGGCGCGTCAGCGCGGCTTCGCCCCGGCGACCTCGCCGCTCTCGCGGTTCGTGATCGTGGGCTGCGAGGTCTTGAACATCTCCTTGCCCGCCATGTAGACGTGGTCGAAGGTGAGCGCGCCGTTCGTGCCCTGGACGTCGACCGCGGCCTCGGCGCCGCCGAGGTTCGAGTACTGGATCTTGCCGCCCGTCTTGGATCCGTAGAGCATCGCGCCGAACACGAGGCCCTTGGTCGCGGTGACGTGATCGATGAGGAACGTGTCGACGTTGTCGAAATGGAACGCGCAGTGCGCGCTCTCGATCGTCGTGTACGAGACCTTCACCTGCTTGCCCGCCGACGAGTCGATGAACTCGCCGAGGTTGCCGGTGCCCTTGAGGACCGAGTCCTCGATGGTGATCGTGCCGTTGGGATCGCCGAGGATGATCCCCGAGGCGCCGCCCTTGTTGTATTCCATCCGCGAGGCGATGAAGTCGCCCTGGACCTCGCTCTGGCCGAGGGCGGTGATCTTGGAGCCGGTGGTGTTGAAGACGCTGCCGGGCCCGACGAGGAAGGGCGTCTGCGCGCCGGTCATCACGCCGTAGTCCCACTTGGCGTCGACGAGGCCCGCCTGGGTGGTGATGCCGATGTCGGGGTTCTCGAGGTCGAGCCCCTCGGAGATGAGCGCGCCGCCTTGCGCGACCACGATGCCTTGCCACGTCTTGCAGGAGATCTTGGCGTGTTTGTTCTTGGCCGACGATCGCAGGTTGCCCTGGACGATGATCTTCGCGCCGTTCTCGCACTTCACCGTCGCGCCCTCGGCGATGGTGATCGTCACGAAGTCCGGAATGGTGACCTCGCCCTTGATCTGCTTGCCGTCGAACCAGGTGTCGTCGCGCTCGAGGCGACCGGAGGCGACGGGCTGGGGCCCGGCGGGGCCTCCGCTGCTCGCGGGCTCGAGCCCCGAGGACGAGCACGCGGCGACGAGCGAGCCAGCGAGGCCAGTGAGACAAGCGAGGAGCGAAAGAGCCTTCGAGGAGCGCATACCGTCCATGAAAGCAATACGCTCGCCATTCGTGAAGAGATCCGTCGCCGCGCGACAGCGCCGGATTGTCGGACCGCGCGCAGCTCTGGCGTGTAAAGTTCTGCCGATGGCGCAAACGCAGCCGATGCGCGTTCGATCCGGGGGAAATGTAGGTGTCGCAGGGGCGATCCTCCTCGCCGTGGTGCTCGCGGCTCCTGCCGCGCGCGCCGAAGACGAGTGGCTCGGGGCGGACAAGGTGAGCCACGCGGTGGTGTCGGGCTCGATCGCCGGGGGCGTCACCTGCCTCGCACTCACCCAGACGCGCGGGCGCTTCGCGCCGTACCTCGTGGGCGGCGGCGTCGCCCTCGGGCTCGGACTGGGCAAAGAGGGATACGACGCCCTCGGCGGCGGCACGGCGTCGATGCGCGACCTCACCTGGGACGTGGTGGGCGCGGCGGTGGGGTTGGGCCTCGCGCTCGTCTTGGACCTCGCGCTCGGCCGTGACTGAGGCCTTCACCCTTCGCCTCCGCGAGCTCCGCCGGACGGTGGTGGCGAGGCGAACATGAGCCTCGCGGCGACTCGCAGGGCGCTCTCGGTCGTGCACCGCGAGCTCGACGCGTGCCGGGCGTGCCCGAAGATGAGCGGGCCCCCCGTGCACTGCGGGGCCGTGGCCTCCAAGGTCCTCCTCGTCGGCCAGGCGCCCGGGCCGCGCGAGGGCAAGCTCGGCAGGCCGTTCGCGTGGACGGCGGGCAAGACGCTGTTCAAGTGGTTCGAGGCCGGGCTCGGCGTCGACGAGGAGACGTTCCGCGCGCGGGTGTACATGGCCGCGGTCGCGCGCTGCTTCCCGGGCAAGGCGAAGGGCGGAGGGGACCGCAAGCCCGATCCCAACGAGATCGCCCGGTGCCGCCGCTTCTTGGAGTCGGAGGTCGACGCCCTCGAGCCGGAGCTGGTCGTGCCCGTCGGCGCGCTCGCCATCCAGCAGGTGCTCGTGCCGGAGGGCGGCAAGGTCGCGAACGAGCTCAAGCTCGCCGACGTGGTCGGCGAGAAGCTCCCCGCCGTCTATCACGGGCGGAGGGTGGACGTGATCGCGCTGCCGCACCCGAGCGGCGCGTCCACCTGGCACCGCACCGAGCGCGGTCGGGCGCTGCTCGAGCGCGCGCTCTCGGCGCTCGCGCGGCACCCGGCGATGAAGGCCGCGCTCCGCGGCGCGTGAGCGGCGCGGAGAGCTCGCTTCGATTCCGAGGTGGAGCCGCGGCCGGGCGCCCTAGAATGCAAAGGCGGGCAAGCTCGGGAGGAACCTTGGAAGACGGCGACGCGGACCCTCTGTGGTCGAAGGCTCGTGTGAACTTCGAGACGAACGATGGGTCTCTGCCCACGGTCGAGATCCGGTCGCTCACGGCCGAGGAGGTCGCCGGCTTGTACGCATGGATTCGAAGCCAGTCGCACCTCGCGAGTGAGAACACGACGTTCTGGGACTTCGATGCAGAGCAGGATCGTCCCGTCGACGACGTCCCCAACGCCGCGGCGCTCGTGCCGAGCGGACGCGCTGCTCCGTTTCACTTCGCAGTGGAGGGCATCCAGGCCGACGGAGCCACGATCCCGTGTCTCGGCGTGCACGTCTTCCAGGAGACTCTGGCGATCGACTACCGGATGGGCCCGGAGTGGAGCTCGGAGAATGTGCGGGCGTTCTACCGATGGCTCCACTCGGCGGTCGCCAGGACGCAGCACGGCGTGCTGGTCCCCGCAGACGGCGAAGCGCCGCCCGAGCCGGAGCTCTTCATGGCCATGTGGAACGCGATCGTGGCGGAGGAGGGGTAGCTCAGGGCGCGGCGCCGCTGAGGACGCGGATCGACGCGCCGCCCTCCACGCCGCCGTCTTCGGTGCGCAGGAGGTAGTCGACGACCTTCGCGAACGGGACGCGCACCGTGTCGCCGGCGCGCATGGACGTGAGCAGCACCGGGCCGTTGGCGAGGGTGCCGGTGCACGCGTTCTCGGCGCACGACGCGACCTTCACCCACATGAGCTCGATGCCGGCGTCGCCGCCGCCGAGCTCCGCCTTGAGCGTGAGCTCCGCGCCCGCGCGCTGCGCCTTCGCGAGGCGGGGGAGGGCCTTCTGCGCGTCGTCCTTCACCTTCTTGAGGGCGGGGTCGCTCTCCGACACGCGCACCACCGGCGGCGGGCCCGAGAAGAGGCTCGCGAAGACGTGATCGAGCGCGTCGGGATCGCCGGGCGCGGCGTCGCCGCCGCTCGGGCGCGCGCCCGAGGGCACGACGCGGAGCATCTCGTTGTCGGGATCACCCTCGGTGCGATCGGTCTCGACGAGGTCGACGGTGGCGCTGCCGCGCTCGGTCGCGCCGATCTCGCCGAGCGAGCGCTGGTTGGCGCGCGCGACCTCGGCCGCGGCGAGCGTCATCGGCACCTTGGCCTCGCCCGAGGCGAGCCGCGCGGCGACGGCGTTGAGGAGCATCCCCGCGCGGGCGGTGTCGGTCGGCGCGACGCCGCGCACCTCGAGGTCGACGACGCCGAAGCGGACCATCCCCAGCGTGAGCAGGCGGCTCGTCCCGTCCTCTTGGCGGTACGACTGGATGACGATGCGATCGGGCCGGAACGCGCCGTCGCTCTCGAGCTCGGTGATGGCGTGCGTCGCGAACTGCTCCGCGGTCTCGATGCGCCGCACGACCTCGTCGTACACGTAGCCGCGCAGGTGATCGGCGAGGGCGGCGGCGGCCGCGAAGCCGGCGCGCGCGGCCCACTGCTCGCGGCTCGCCTTGGCGTGCGCGCGCACGACGACGACGTTCGGGAGCTTCTTCAGCCGCGCGCGCTCGTCGGCGCTCAGCCCGGGCGCGATGGTGGGGAACGACTCCTCCGGCGGGAGCTGCCAGTCCTCGGTCTTGATGACCTCGGTCTCGAAATGCTCCTTGTCGACCATGGTGGCGCGCACCTTCTCGCACGACGCGCCGCAGAAGCGCGGGCTCACGAGCTTGGCCACGCTCTTCGGATCGACGATCGGCGCGAGCTCCTCCTCCGTCTTGTCGGTGAGGACCGCGATCTCGAAGCCGCTCTCGGTCAGCCGCTCGAGCGCGCGGGGAGCGGGCCGGCTCGGCGGCTCCGCGCTCCCGCTCGACGGCGGCGCGCCCGACGCGCTCGCGGCGGCGCTCGGGTCGGCCGCGGGCGGGGCCTTCGCGAGCGACCACCAGACGATGCCGCCGAGGAGGAGCACGAGGCCGCCGATCAAGAAGAGGCCGCGGCGGTCGGTGGGCGTGGGCGGCGCGCTCTTCACGGAGGCGTTTCTACCATGGGGCGCGGTGCGCGTGCGGGTGCGGGCGTGCCTCGGGGACGGGCGTGTCTCGGGCACGGGCACGGGCCTCAGGATTGATCGCATCTCTCGGCGGATTCTCGCGCCTCCCAGCCTTCCGCCAACATCATGAGCTTTT
>JAEUKG010000919.1 GCA_016794325.1 Myxococcales bacterium
CGCGAACCATCGAATGGATGTCTTCATCATCTTCTCCTCTTCGAAAGGGATCCACCAACGCGGTGGTCCTCACGCCTCGTTGCGACCGTCGAACCGGACTCGTCGTTCGAGCCTCCAAGCCGAGCTCCGCGCGCTCCCGACGGCGGGCAGCGCGCGAAGCTTGGCTCCCGGGGCCGCTGCATGGCGCACTCCCCGCGGGCGCGCCGCACGTGGCGCGCTGCGCGCGGAAGTTGGCGCCCCTCCCCGCGGGATCGGCCCCCCCGCTCGAGACACCGCGGTCGACGCGGTGGCACGTCGCAGACCGGACTCGAAGGAGTCACGGCTGCTCGCAGTCGATCCAGGTCTTCGCTGGCGCGGTCGCGCGCCAGGCGCCGTCGAAGCCGACGGGGACGGCGGCGATGAACGTCGTGGTCGCGCCGGGCTCGAGGGTGAGCTCCCAGTTCTTCGTCGGCCGCACGGCGGCGACGTGCGTCTCCCACAGCTTCCCGTCCGGCGCGAACAGCGCGACGACGACCTTGGGGGCGCGGCAGCCGCCCGCGCCGTCGTTGCGGATCGTCCCCTCGAACGCGCGCCGCTTGGCGGTCTGACGGCTGCCGGGGACCGCCGGGTTCGTCATCTCGGCGACCGTCTCCTTCATGTCGATCACCACGCCGCGGGACGGCCGGCTGGCGACCCGCGAGGGGCGAACGACGATCTTGTGGGACGCGATCTCGCCCCGGATCGCAGCGAGGTTGCGCTGGAAGTGGAACGGCACGCTCGCCCCCGGCGGGACGTCGTGGACGGCGCTCGAGATCGGCTCCCCGGGCGTCGCGTCCCCGAGATCCGTCTTCGTCCCCGACGCGATGGACTCCGTCGCGAGGAGCTTGCCGCGCGCGTCGAAGAAGAGGACGTCGGCGGTGATCCGGCTGAGCGTCCGAGACGACTTGTTCCGCATCTCGCCCCAGACGTGCAGCTGGCGCCAGCGGTTCTCCCGGTCGTCGCTGCTGCGCGGGGGCTGGATGACGCGGTGCTCGACGACCTCGACCTGCGAGGGGTCGACGGCGTCCGCCGAGTCGGCAGACGCGGGCTCCGGCGCGGGCGCGCTGGTGAGCGTGGTCACCGCGCTCTGCTCGCGAGTCGGCTCGCCGTTCGAGGTGAGCGGCGCGCACCCGAGCGCGAACACGAAGAGAGAGCCAACCGCGAGCGACGTATTCTTGGACATGAACGTTTCCTCCTGACGTCACGACACGCGCGCCCAGCGCCGTCGCGCGAAAATCGGCGCGCCGCCGCGGCCGCGGGGAATTCGCGCGCGATCCCGCGACGAGGCCAGCGAGGCGGTGTCGTGTCACGGGAGTCCTCCCCGGCGCGCCCTCGGGGAACCGAGCGCGCCGAGCGCGCAACCGTTCGCGCCACTCGTGGCGAGCTCGCGTCGAGCCGCTACGCCAGGCTTCACCCGACCCGAGGGCCCCTTGTGCCGCCCCGTGAAAAGATAGGAGACTCGAGCATGAGCACCGGACGGTCCGCGCAGATCCCTCGAGGGACGGTGACGGCGGCGTGGCTCGCCGCGGTCCTCGCCGATGCCGGCGAACGCTTCGACGGGCGCGCGTTCCTCGCGTCCCACGAGCTCACCCCTGACGACCTCGAGGGTCCGGACGCTCGCGTCCCGACGGCCGTGATCGTCGCCGCGTGGCGCGAGGTCCCCGTCGTGCTCGACGACGACGCGTACGGGCTCCGCGTCGCCCTCCGCGCCCCCATCGGGTCCTACTTCATGCTGGAGCAGCTCTGCGAGGCCTGCCCGACGCTCGGAGACGCCCTGATCGCGGGGGCGAGGTACTACCAGTCGATGAGCGATCTCACCGCGGTGGAGGCGCAGGTGGGGCCGCGCGCCTTCCGGATGACGCAGCGGGTCCCGGAGGCGCTCCGAGGCCTCCGGCACCTGTGGGAGAATTTCCTCGCCCGGGTCCTGCTCGGGCTGCGGCACATGAGCGGCGTCGAGGTGGTCCCGTCTCGGGTCACCTTCGTCCA
>JAEUKG010000937.1 GCA_016794325.1 Myxococcales bacterium
GAGGTGCTCCGCGCCGTGCCGCCCCACCTCTACGAGGGAGGCCTCGCCCTCGGAGCGCGCCGATGGGACGTGCTCCGCCGCGTGATCCTCCCCTACGCGCGCTCCGGCCTCGTGGGCGCGGTGATGCTCGGCCTCGGCCGCGCGCTCGGCGAGACCATGGCGGTCACGATGGTGATCGGCAACCGCCCCGAGATCTCCGCGTCCTTGCTCTCGCCGAGCTACACGATGGCGAGCGTCATCGCCAATGAGTTCACCGAGGCGACCGGCGAGGTGTACCTCGCGGCCCTCGCCGAGGTCGGGCTCCTCCTGTTCCTCGTCACCCTCGTCCTCAACGTCGCGGCGCGGCTGCTCGTCATGCGGTCGGGCAAGGCGGCGGAGGCCTCGTGATGTCACCCTTCGTCCGCAAGAAGGTCATCGACCGCGCCGTCACCGTCGCCTGCGTCCTCGCGACGCTCGTCGCCCTCGTGCCGCTCGTCTCGGTGCTCGCCTACGTCACCGCCCAAGGCGCGGCCGGGCTCTCGGCCACGTTCTTCACCGGGCTCCCCAAGCCGGTCGGCGAGCCCGGCGGGGGCATGGCCAACGCCATCGTCGGCTCGCTCGTCGTGGTCGGCATCGCGTGCGCGATCGGCATCCCGCTCGGCGTCGCCGCCGGCGTGTACGTCTCCGAGCTCGGCGGCGGCCGCTTCGCCAAGCTCGTCCGGTTCGCGGCCGACGTGCTCGGCGGCGTCCCCTCCATCGTCGTGGGCATCTTCGTGTACGCGCTCGTCGTCGTGCGCACCAAACACTTCTCGGCGTGGGCCGGCGGGCTCGCGCTCGCGGTCATCATGCTCCCGACGATCGTGCGCACGACCGAAGAGCTGCTCCGGCTCGTGCCCGCGTCGCTGCGTGAGGCCGCGCTCGCGCTCGGCGTCCCCCGGTGGAAGACCACGATCTTCGTGGTCCTCCGCACCGCGGCGCCCGGCATCGCCACCGGGGTCATGCTGGCGGTCGCGCGCGTCGCCGGCGAGACGGCGCCGCTCCTCTTCACGGCGTTCAACAACCGCTTCTGGGCCGAGAGCCTCGGGGATCCCACCGCGACGCTGCCGGTGCAGATCTTCACCTACTCGGTGTCGCCCTACGACGACTGGCAGAGGCAGGCCTGGGCGGGCGCACTCACCCTGGTGGTGCTCGTGCTCGTGCTCAACCTCGTCGCCAAGATCGTCATCCAGCGGCGCGTGAGGTCGCGATGACCAGCGTTCCCCCCTCCGCGCCCGAGCCCCGTCCCGAGAAGATGCGGGTGGAGTCGCTGCGCGCGTATTTCGGCGACGCGCTCGCGCTCAAGGGCATCTCGATGTCGGTCCCCGAGCGTTGCGTGACGGCCATCATCGGGCCGTCCGGGTGCGGCAAGTCGACGTTCATCCGGTGCCTGAACCGGATGCACGAGGTCACCCCCGGCGCCCGCGCCGAGGGGGCCGTGTTCCTCGACGGCAAGAACATCCTCGGCGACGACGTCGACCCGGTCGACGTGCGCCGGCGGGTGGGGATGGTCTTCCAGAAACCCAATCCTTTCCCCACGATGTCGATCCGCGAGAACGTCCTCGCCGGCCTCACGCTGAACGGCATCCGCCCGCCGGATCCCGCGCGTCTTGTCGAGGAGTCGCTGCGGCAGGCCGCGCTGTGGGACGAGGTCAAAGACTCTCTCGACCGGACCGGCACGAGCCTGTCCGGGGGCCAGCAGCAGCGGCTGTGCATCGCGCGCTGCCTCGCCCTCGAGCCCGAGGTCATCCTCATGGACGAGCCCTGCTCCGCGCTCGACCCGATCGCCACCGCGCGCATCGAGGAGCTGATCCACGAGCTGCGCGAGCGCTTCGCCATCCTCATCGTCACCCACAGCATGCAGCAGGCGGCGCGGGTCTCGGACTTCACGGCCTTCTTCTACATGGGCGAGCTCGTGGAGCACGGCACCGCCGACGTGATCTTCACCAAGCCCACGAGCTCGCGCACCGAGGACTACATCACCGGCCGCTTCGGCTGAGGGGACACGATGAACCGCGCGCACACCGATCGCGAATACGAAGGCGAGCTCCGGCGAGTGAGGGAGCAGGTCCTCACGATGGGGGCCAAGGTCGAGGAGATGCTCGACGCCGCGGTGCGAGCGCTCGCCGAGCGCGACTCGGATCTCGCGCGCGCGACGATGGCGTCGGACCAGGTGATCAACCGGCTCGAGGTCGAGATCGACGGGCTATGCCTCCGGGTCCTCGCCAAGCGCCAGCCGGTGGCCTCGGACCTGCGGTTCTTGACGATGGCGCTGAAGCTCGTCACCGATCTCGAGCGGATGGGCGACCTCGTCGTGAACATCTGCGAGCGGGTGGTGGAGCTCAACGAGGAGCCGCCGCTCAAGCCCTACGTCGAGCTGGTGACGATGGCGGAGGTCGCCCATCAGATGTTGCACGCCGTGCTCGACGCGTTCCTCGCCGGCGACGTCGCAGCGGCCGAGCGCGTCATCGAGCGGGACGCCGACGTCGACGCGCTCTACGCCTCCATCTTCCGCGAGCTCCTCACCTACATGATGGAGAACACGCGGAACATCTACCGAGCGACGCGGGTGCAGTCGATCGCGAAGTACGTCGAGCGCATCGCCGACCACACGACCAACCTCGGCGAGATGGTGGTCTTCATGGTGCGGGGGAAGGACATTCGGCACTCGGGGAGGCTGCCGTCGCGGGAGCGCGGCGAGCGGAAGAGCGGCCGGCCGCCCGTGAGCTGACGGCCACATTAACGGGCCGCAAGGCGCGCCCGGCGCCGGCTCGACGCGCCAGCGGCCGAGGAGTAGGGTGTCGGCCCACGATGGCCGAGGCAAACCGCATCCTGGTCGTGGAGGACGACAAGAAGCTCTCGGGCTTCCTCACACGCGTGCTCACCGAAGAGGGCTACACCGTCGACCTCGCCACCACCGGCACCGAGGCGCTCGGCAAGACCCAGGGGAGCCCCTACGCCGCCATCGTCCTCGACTGGATGCTCCCCGAGGCCGACGGGCTGGCCGTCTGCAAGGACGTGCGCGCGCGCGGCGACGCGACGCCGATCCTGATGCTCACCGCTCGCGGCGAGACGTCCGAGAAGGTGCTCGGGCTCGACAGCGGCGTCGACGACTACATGGTCAAGCCCTTCGAGGTCGAAGAGCTCGTCGCCCGCGTGCGCGCCCTCGTCCGGCGGAGCCAAGGCACGGCCAAGCTCCGCGCCGCGGATCTCGAGATCGATCGCGTCGCCCACCGGGCCTCGCTCGGCGGGACGCCGCTGTCGCTCACCAGCCGCGAATACGCGCTCCTCGTCTACCTCGTGGCCCACGCCGACGCCGTCGTGTCGCGCGGCGACCTCCTCACCCACGTGTGGGAGACGAGCCTCGACCCGGGCTCGAACCTCATCGAGGTCCACGTGAGCCGCCTCCGCGAGAAGCTCGGCGAAAAGTCCTGGATGATCGAGACCGTCCGCGGCGCGGGCTACCGGCTGCGGACGCGCCCCGCCGCGCCGTGAAATTCCGGACCCGCCTCGTCCTCGCCATCTCCCTCACCACCGCGCTCACGTTCGGCAGCGCGTTCGGCGCCGTGTGGCGCGTGGTGACCCGGAGCGAGGAGCGCGAGCTCGACGAGACCCTGCGCGAAGCCTCGCGCGACGAGCTGCGCGAGCTCGCCCAGCAGCGAGGCGCGACGCTTCGGCTCTCGGCGATCGACGGGCCCCCGGGCGACGACGCGGCGCCGCTCGAGCGGTTCGCGGCGCTCTACGCCCAGGACCGGCTCGTCGACGCGACGCGGGCGACGTGCGCGCCTCGCCCCACGCCGCCGCCGGACCATGCTTCGTTCCTCATGCGCTGCGGCAAGACCAACCTGCAAGCGCTCGCCTCGACCATCCCCGGCCGTAGCCCCGACCATGTCCTCCTCATCGCGCTGCCGCGCACCAACCTCGAGGCCGACGAGAGCCTCCTCGGCCAGACGCTCGCGATCGCGCTCGCGATCGCGGTCGGGGCGGCGACCGGCGTGACGTTCGTGGTCGTGCGGCGCCTCACCCTGCAACACGACGCCATCGCCGACGCGGCCCGCCAGGTCGCGGCCGGCAACCTCCACGCGCGCGCGCCGCTGGTGTCGGGCGACGCCGAGCTCGCCCAGCTCACGACGGACATCAACGTGATGATCGATCGCCTGGGCACGCTGGTCGCGTCGCAGAAGCGCTTCATCGCCCACGCCGCCCACGAGCTGCGGTCGCCGCTCACCGCGCTCCTCGGCGAGCTCTCTCTCGCCACCCGTCGGGAGCGGACCGCGGAGGAGTACAAGCTCGCGATCGACGAGGCGCTCGACGCGACCCGGCGCTTGAAGCTCCTCACCGAAGATCTCCTCGCCCTCGCGCGCCTCGGCACCGACGCGGCGCCGGAGCCGGAGACGGTCGCCCTCGCGGCGCTGTTGCGCGAGGCGGTGGCCTCGGCGGGGGCGGCCGCGACCGAGCGCGGGATCGCGGTCACGACCGCGATCGACGACGTCACCCTCACCGCGCGCCCGCGCGACCTCGTGCGCCTCTCGAAGAACCTCCTCGACAACGCGGTCGGGCACGCCGCGTCGCGGGTGAACGTCACCTGCCGCGAGGTCGGCGGAGCGGAGGTGGAGATCGCGGTCGAGGACGACGGACCGGGCGTGCCCGACGAGGAGCGCGCGCGCATCTTCGAGCCGTTCTACCGCAGCGCCGAAGATCGCGCGCGCGAAGAGCCCGGGGCCGGGCTCGGCCTCTCGATCGTCCGCGAGATCGCCCGCGCGCACGGAGGCGACGTGTCGGTCGAGCGCGCCGAGCTCGGCGGCGCTCGCTTCGTGGCGAGGCTCCGCGGCGGAGGCCGCGCCACGAGCGAGGGGAGCCGCGATGCAGCGGGGTAAGGGAGCCGCGCTCGTGGTGATCGGCGTCGTCGCCGTCGCGCTCGCCGCGGTCGCCGCGTTCTACCGGCCGTTCCCGTCCGACAAGACGCCCGAGGGCGCCTACATGCGCATCGCGCGCAGCGTGACCGACGATCGCATGCAGGAGGTCTTCCCTTACCTCGAGACCGAGGCGCAGTGGGCCTGCTACACGATCCGCGACATGCGCAAGGCGGCGCGCGACCGGGCCCTCGCGACCTACCCCGAGCCTGAGCGAGGGCAGCTCGCGAAGGCCTACGGCCCCGTCGCCGACGCCCCGGATGGGCGCGACGTCTTCGCGCTCGAGTCGCAGCGACGCGGCTGGAGGGCGCGCTTGCGCCGGGACCTCTCGGGCGTCGTCGCGACCGAGGTGACGGGCGAGCGGGCGACGGTGGTGACGGCCCAAGGGACGCGCTACTCGTTCCGGCGGCGCGACAACGGCATCTGGGGGATGACGATGTTCACCGCCGACCTCATCGCCGAGAGCGAGCGCGCCACCCGCGACCGCGCGATGGTGGAGGCAGCGGCGAGCGACTACGCGCGCGCCCGCGGCGACGCCGGGCCCTGAGCGGAGGCGGTCACTCGAGCTCGACGGGCAGCCCGGAGTGCTTCCACCCCGGGCTCGTGACCTCGCCGAACGGCCCGCGCGATCCCTCCCACCCCGCGGCTTGTTCGTGGACGTCGGTGAAGCCCTCGGCCTCGAGCAAGCGGGCGGCCCTCGCCGAGCGGTTTCCGCTCTTGCAGCCGAGGATGATGCGCGCGTCCTTGGCGAAGCGGGCGCACATCGCCGCGACGAAGCCGTCGTCGGGCGCGAGGCCGGTCGGCGTCATCCGCGAGATCGGCACGTTCACCGCGCCCGCGGGGCGCCCGAGCTCGAACTCGACGTCGCTCCTCACGTCGACGTACGTGTATCCTGCACTCATCTTGGCCCACGCTTCTTCGGGGGTCAGGCGGCTCATGGCTCCTCTC
>JAEUKG010001004.1 GCA_016794325.1 Myxococcales bacterium
CGAGCGCGAGCGGAGCGCGCGCCTCGAGCACGATCTCGAGCTCCAGGCGAGCCGCAGCGTCGCCCACGCGACCCGCCTCGCGAGGCCCGCCGCGATCGGCATCTACTCGGCCGGCGCCCGGCTCTCGTACGACGCGCTCGAGCGCCGCGCCAAGGCCCAGGCGCCCACGTTCGTCGTCGCGCGTGCGGGCATCGATCCCGTGCCTTACGTGGCGCGCGCGCACCTCGCCGGTCCGCGCGCCCGCTCGCCCCTCGTCGTCGTCGACGGCACGTCCACCCGCGAGCACGATCTGCCGCGCTGGAGCGACCCCGAGCGCTCGCCGCTCGCCCTCGCCGACGGCGGGGTGCTCCTCCTCGTCGACGCGCCGTGCCTCCCCGACACGGTGCAGCGGCTCGTCGCCCGCGCGCTCGCCGAGCGGCGGCCGCCGTGGGAGCGAGCCCAGCCCATCGACGTCGTCCTCGTCGCGACCGCGGCCCAGGCCCCCGCCGAGCTGGTGGAGAGCGGCCGGCTCGACGAGGCGCTCGCGGCGCGGCTCGGCGCCGCCATCGACGAGGCGGTGGTGCTGCCCCGCCTCGCCGATCGCCCCGAAGACCTCCGGGCCATCGTGACCGACCGGCTCGCCCGCGAGGGCCTGCGCCAGCTCGGCCGCCCCGTCGGCATCGACGACGCCGCGTTCGGGCTCTTGTGCGAGCACCCGTTCGAGGGCGAAGACGCGGAGCTCGCGCTGCTCGCGGCGAAGCTCGTGGCGAGGGCCACGGGGGACGTGATCCGCGCCGACGACGTGCGCGCGCTCGGCCTCCCCACGCCGGTGCGTGAAGAGCCGAGCGCGGGGGGCCTCAAGCTCGTGCGGTGAGGCTCAGCGGCAGACGCCGGCGGAGCAGTAGTACCCGGCGTTGCAGGCCTTGCCGCACGCGCCGCAGTTCTTCGAGTCGCTCTGGAGGTTCACGCAGGTCTCGCCGCACTCGCTGGTGCCGCTCGTGCAGGCCTGCAGGCTGTAGGTCTCGGTCGAGCGGGTGGAGAGCTTCAGCCAGCCCACCGGCTGCACGGTCTGGCCCGGCAGCGATCCGACCGTCTTCTTGTCCTTGCGCATCTCGACGCGCTCGCGCGTCACGGAGATCGAGAGCGCGCCGGTGGCGGTGGTGCCGTCGCCGATGGCCGCGTTGACGACCTCGCGGGGCAGGTCGAACTTGCCGGACTTGTCGTCGGCCGCGCAGGTGGCGACGCCGCCGGCGCCGGACACGGTGACGATCACGCTGTCTTCGCCCTTGGCCCACGAGATCGGGATCGACCCGCTGCCGAAGACCGCGGCCCGGTTGAGCTTGCGCAAGGGCGGCGTCGTCTCGAGCAAGCTCGTCGTCTTGAACTTCTCGTCGAACTTCTCGAAGCCCGCCTCCTTCGCGCCGGTCGCGATCACGCGGACCTCGGACCCGGGCAAGAAGGGCGCGCCGCTGCCGTCTGGACGCACCGCGTAGGGCGGGAACATCGTCAGCGAGTCGGTGGTGCCGTCGAAGGCGATCGCGCCCGCGTCGAAGCTCGTGACCTTGCGGCACTCCATGCCGCTCTCGCTCGATCCGGTGCCGAAGAAGCACTCTTCGCCCGAGCCGCACGCCTTGGTGCAGGCCTTCACGCACTTGGGCTGGCACGAGTCGTCGAACGCGCACGTCTCGCCGGCCCCGCACCCGGCGACGGCGCCGGTGGTGCACTTCGGCACCTGGGTGACCTCGCACGTGCCGACCTTGCGGGTGCACGCCTTGGCGAGCTTCGCGTCGGGGATGAAGGAGACGCTCACGACCGGCGAGCTCAGGCCGTCGACCGACGAGTGCGTCTCGCCGAGGACGACGCTCCCGAGGGCGTGGGGGACCTGCGCCTCCGGGTTCGAGCCGCCCGGATCGTTGGGGTTGCCCCCGGCCGGGTTCTGGGAGTCGTTGCCGAACCCCTCCCCCTCGGCGCCGTTGGCGCACGCGGCGAGAGCGATTCCGAGGACCGAAAAGAGAGCGATGAAGGTCGTGCGCGTTTGCATGGCAATCTCCAGACGCCTGCTGATACGCGCGCACTGGAAACTTCCTCCCCCGCCGCGCGACGCCGGCCGCACACGGTCCCCAAACCACCGATTCCCATCGCTTTTTCGTGGTGTGACGGCGGCCAAAGCTGTGGTAATCAGGGCGTCCCATGAAGGTCGCCCGCCTCATCGTCTCCCTGGTTGGTGTCGCTTGCCTCGCCGTCGGTTGTGGCAACAGCGACGAGCCGTACAAAGCCGCTCCGGCGTGGTCCGGCCGCAAGCCCGCGCTCCCGCCGGTGCCGGCGCTCAAGTCGAGCCCGATCAAGATCGGCGACGCGTATACGGTGCACGGCGCGATCCACCACCTGCGCAGCCGCCTCCACGACAAGGAGGTCACGGCCAAGGACATCTCGATCCAGGGCTACATCGTCGACTCCAACATCCCGAACGCGCCCGAGTGCGCGATCCACAAGGCGGGCCAGAAGGACAAGGACGACTGCAAGAGCGAGATCCCCTCGTTCTGGATCGCCGACTCCAAGACGCCGGGCAAAGACGACCCGAAGATCCGCGTGCTCGGCTTCGCCAAGAACTTCGCGAGCGTCTTCGAGGCGATGAACAAGTACAAGGGCCTGAAGGAGCCGCCGAAGGAGCTCTACAAGGACGAGATCTGGAGCGTCGACGTCCCCTACCCGCTCCCCGCGGTGGGCGCGAAGGTGAAGATCACCGGGCACTACGGCTACACCTTCGGCAAGTCCTCGACCGGCATCGTGTCCGACCCCGTCCACGGCGTCGCGACCTACGGCAAGATCGAGGTGCTCGAGCCCGCGCCCGAGCCCGCCGCGTTCAAGAACAAGAAGATCTGAGGGCGAGGGGCCCGCGCATGGAGTACCCGGTCGTCGACATCCTCGGCGTCGATTTCCACTCGCTGACCGAACGCGACGCGCTCGCCCAGTTCTACCGCTGGATCGACGAGGCCAAGGAGCCCGGCGGGAGGAAGACGCACACCTGCATCACGGTGAACGTCGCCATCCTCGTCATGATGCGCGACGATCCGAAGCTCACCGAGGCGGTCGAGAAGGCCGACCTCGTGGTGGTCGACGGTCAGCCGCTCGTGTGGACGAGCCGCATGCTGAAGACGCCCGTGCCCGAGCGCGTGTCGGGCGTGGACCTCATGCAGCTCCTGCTCGAGAGCGGCAAGGAGCGCGGGCTCCGCGTCTACCTCCTCGGCACGACCCAGGAGCGGCTCGACAAGCTCGCGTCGGTGATCGGCGAGCGGTACCCGGGCGTCGTGATCGCCGGGCAGCGCAACGGCTACTTCAAGGAGCCGGACTGGCCGGAGGTGGTGAAGGGCATCCGCGAGGCCAAGGCCGACGTGCTCCTCGTGGGCATGCCCGCGCCCTTCAAGGAGATCTGGTGCGAGCGCTTCCGCGGCGAGCTCGAGACGCCGGTGGTGCTCGGCGTCGGCGGCGCGTTCGACGTGATGGCCGGCTACGTCCAGCGCGCGCCGAAGCCGCTGCAGAAGGTGGGCCTCGAGTGGGCGTGGCGGATGGCGATGGAGCCGCGCAAGCTCTTCATGCGCTACCTCACCACCAACTCGCGCTTCATCGGGCTGGTGGCCAAGGAGGCCACCTTCGAGGCGCTGAAGATCCGGCGGCCGCGCGGCTGA
>JAEUKG010001021.1 GCA_016794325.1 Myxococcales bacterium
CAGATCGCGGTCTCGGGCGCGCTCGTCGGCCTCTACTTCCTCTCGGTCGGCGTCTCGTTCATCGTCGCCAAGAAGCGCGACGAGCCCGAGGAGGAGGCCGAGGAGCCCGCGCCCAAGAAGAAGAAGGCGAAGAAGGAAGACGACGACTAGGGCGTTGTCCCTGAGCGCCGGCTCTCCTCTCGCCCGTGCCCGTGCCCGTGCCCGTGCCCGTGCCCGAGGGACGCAACAGGGTGCGCGAAGCGGCCGATGGGGAGTGGATGCAGGCGCTTGACCACGAACGACTGGATGTGTACCACCTCGCGCTGGATTTCCTGGTCTTCGCGAACAACGTGATCGAGGGACTTCCGCGCGGGCGCAGCCACCTCGCCGACCAGTTCACCCGGGCGTCGATGTCCGTCGTGCTCAACGTCGCGGAGGGGGCGGGCACGGTCTCGAAGGGGGACAAGCGCCGCTACTACCTGACGGCACGAGGTTCGGCCACGGAGTCCGCGGCTCTGCTTGACGCGTGCCTGCGCCTGAAGCTGCTGGACGCCGCGCAGCACGAGGCCGGCAAGCAGATGGTCGTCCGCATCGTCGCGATGCTCATCCGGCTGGCGCAGGCCTGCGAGGAGCCGCGCAACGGGTCAGATGGGTAGCCTGAGCTGACGGGTCGAACCGGTTGAACACCGTCTTCCACGAGCTCCTCGGGGAGATCGCGCCAAGGCACGCCCGCGCGTCGCCCACAGCACGGCTTCGATGAAGTTGCGGTCGTCCCGACCGCGTCGCCCGCTGCGTCGGCGCGAGACCACAAGAACTTCCGTTCGGACCCGATCGGGCACGGGCACGGGCACGGGCACGGGCACGGGAAGACCGAACCCGTTCAGGGACACGCCCTAGGAGCCCGCGCGCTCCCCTCAGGGGCAGGCCCGGAGCTTCACGTCGTCGACGTGGAGCGCCGCGGTCACGCTCCCGGGCGCCACGACGCCGCACTGGACGCCGACGCGCTGCACCGCGAAGGTCGACGAGAGCGCCGACACGCCGGAGAGCTGCGTCGCGCCGCCCACGCCGGCGGAGAGGGTGACGGCGGCGCCGTCGAGATCGACCGACGCGCGCACCTTCGTCCACGCCCCGGTCGCGATCGTCACCGGGGCCTGCCTGACGACCAGCGGCACGCCCGCCGCGTACTCGGCGACGAGCGCGAGCTCCGGGGCCGAGGCCGAGCGGCGCAGCGCGACGGCGAGCGACCTCCCCTGCCCCGAGAGGTACACGACGCAGCCGAGATCGCTCGCGCGATCCGGCACCTCGGCGAGGTGCAGCGAGTACTCGACGTCGGCGTGGGTGAACGCGCCGTCGAGGCTCGCCTCGGCGTACCCCGCGGCCCCGCCCTCGACCGCGAGCGAGCGCGAGCCCGAGAAGGAGAGCGATTCGTCCACCTTCGCGCCCGGTCCGACGAGGGCCCACGGCGCGAGCGCGCCCTCGAAGCCCTGGGTGAGCTCGCGGCACGGCGGCTTCGCGTCGGAGCCGGCGTCCGCGTCGCCGGCCCCCGCGTCGGCCGCGGGCGCGGCGTCGACCGGCGCCGCGGCCTCGCTCGGGCCGGCGTCCATCGCGCCCGAGGCGGGCGGGCCCTCGGGCTCGCACGCCGCCGCGGCGAGGAGGCCGAGGGCGGCGGCTCGTAGGAGTCGCTCGGGGCTGAGCGAACGCGCGACGAGGCGGCTCATGCGCTTCAGTCTAGGTCACGGAGCAAGATTCACGAACACCCATGCTCGTGCTCGGTCGAGAGCGAGCCACCGCTGACGCTTCGCGACCGAAGCGCGAGTCATGGGGCTCTTCGTTCACGAGAAGCTCGTCGTGCTCGTGCTCGCACTCGTGCTCGGTCGAGGGCGAGCCCCCTGACACGTGGCGACCGAAGCGCGAGTCATGGCGCTCTTCGTGCAAGACGGTTGCCGGTCCTCGGACAGCCGCGGACGAGCACGAGCACGAGCTGGCCGGGGTTGCGTCGAGGCGCGACGCGCACCTACGCTCGGACGCATGCTCGAGGCCCTCCGCAGGGAGCTCGGAGAGGTGGTGAGCGATCTCTACCGCGATCCGCGCTCGTCCTTCGATCGGCTCGCCGACCTGCAAGAGCGGGCGAAGGCGGCGGGGCACGACGACGAGGCCGCGGCGATCCTCGGCTTCATGGCGATGGCGGCTCGCCGCTTCGATCTCGCGCTCGCGCGCCAGACCGCGGAGCTCGCGGTGCGCGCGAAGCCGGACGCGGCGGCGTACGTCGAGATGGCGTGGGCCCAGGAGAGCTCCGCAGACGCCGCGGCCACCGAGGAGCGGTGGCAGGACGCGAGCCGGCACTACCGCGCCGCCGCTCGGAGCCACGAGCGAGCCGCCCTCCTCCTCGCGGACGAGGCGGAGCCCGAGCGCGCCGACCTCCACCGCGAGAAGGCGGCGGCGACGCGCGCAACCGCGCAGGCGATGGACGACCGCGACGCCGCGCCGTGAGAGGCCCCGCTCAGCTCGGCGGCGTGAGGGGAACCGGGAGACGGCGGGCGTCCATCCACAACCCCTCGAGGTCGTAGAGGCTCCGCGACTCCTCCTGGAAGACGTGCACGACGACGTCGCCGAAGTCCATGAGGACCCAGCTCGCGTGCGGCAGCCCCTCGACCGAGGTCGGGCGCTTGCCCTTCTTGCGGAGCGCCTCTTCGATCGCCTGCGCGAGCGACGCCACCTGGCGGTCGCTGCGGCCGGTCATGAGCACCAGGAAGTCGGCGTAGTCGACCCGGCCCGCGACATCGAGGATCTCGAGGCCGATCGCCTTCTTGTCGAGCGCGGTGACGGCGATGGTGACCGCGAGCTCGCGCGCGGCCTCGCTCGCGACCGAGGGGCCCGTCGCCGGCGGGAGCGAGCGCGAGCCGCGCTTCGAGCGCGGCCCGGCCTTCGGCTCCTTGGGGACGATGGGCTCGCGCCTCTTCACCTTCCCGGCGCCGAGCTTCACCGCCTCGTGCGACGAGCGGAGCTTCGGCCGCGCCGCCTTCTTGCTCGCGTTGTCTTCGTTCTTCGAACCGCCCGAGCCTTTTTTGGTCGCTGCCAAGAGACGTTCCTCGCCGCTATCGTCTTCCGAAAGGGGGCGCGCCGTCAACGTATCTGCCCGTCGCCGTCGACGATCCACTTCATCGTCGTCAGGGCCTCGAGCCCCATCGGGCCTCGCCAGTGGAGCCGGCTGGTCGCGATGCCGATCTCGGCGCCGAGCCCGAGCTCGCCCCCGTCGTGGAAGCGCGTCGACGCGTTGACCACCACGCAGGCGGCGTCGACCTCGGCGCGGAAGCGCGCCGCGCTCGCCGCGTGCGGCGTCACGATGGCCTCGGTGTGCCCGGACCCGTGGCGCGCGACGTGCGCGAGCGCGCCGTCGAGCCCCTCGACGATCCGCACCGCCAGGATCTTCGCCAGGAACTCGCGCCCCCAGTCGTCCTCGGCCGCGGGCTTGGCGGCGGGCACGAGCGCGAGGGTGCGCTCGCACCCCCGGAGCTCGCAGCCGCCGAGGGTGAGCTCCGCAGCGATCGGCGGCAAGAGGCGCTCGGCGTCGGCGGCGTCGACGAGGAGGCACTCGAGCGCGTTGCACGCCGACGGCCGCGACAGCTTGGCGTTCACGACCACCCGCGCCGCCAGCGCCGGATCGGCGCCGCGCTCGACGAAGAGGTGGCACACGCCGCGGTAGTGCTGCACCACCGGGACGCGCGCGTTCTCGGTCACGAAGCGGATGAGCGACTCCCCTCCCCGCGGGATCACGAGGTCGACGTGATCGACCTGCTGCACGAGCACGCGCACGTCGTCCCGGTCGGCGGGCGAGACGATCGACACCGCGGCCTCGGGCAGGCCCGCCTCGGCGAGCGCGCGGGTGATGATCCCTCCGATGGCGGCGTTGGAGCGCGCGGCCTCGGAGCCTCCGCGCAGGACCACCGCGTTGCCCGCCTTGAGCGTGAGCGCGCTCGCCTCGGCGGTGACGTTCGGGCGCGCCTCGTACACCATCGCGACGACGCCGATCGGCACCCGCACCCGCTTCACCGAGATGCCGCTCGGGCGCGCGCGCTCCTCGACGACGTCGCCGACGGGATCGCGCAGGCCGCGCACCTCGTCCACCGCGCGCGCCATCGCCTCGAGGCGCGCGTCGTCGAGCCTCAGGCGGTCGAGCATCGCGGCGGCCGTCCCCCGCGCGGCCGCGGCCTCGACGTCCGCCGCGTTCTCGCCGAGGACGTGCGCGCGGTCGCGGAGGAGGCCGGCGGCGATCTTCTCGAGACCTTTGTCCTTTTCGGCGGTGGAGAGCGGCGCGAGGGCGCGCGCGGCGGCGCGGGCGCGGCGGCAGATCTCGGGCACTTCGCTCATGGTGATCTCCGGTAAATGTAGATCCCCGCCTCGCTCTTGGTGAGCGAAAAGGTCCGCTTGAGGTGGGCGCGCACGCCGGGGGTGAAGCAGTCGTAGGGCACGCTCACCTCCTCGACGGGGCGCTCGACGAGATCGCTCTGCATCACGAGGCACCGCACCTCGGGCCTCGAGAGGTCCGCGATCCAGGTCGCCTCCGAGAAGCGGCCGCGGCGCACGAGGTGGGTCGTCTGGAAGGGCGTCTGCACCATGCGCCCCTCGACGACGAGCTCGATCCCGGGCTCGTCGGCGACGACGACGTCGGTCGGCTTCGCCCCGCACGCCTCGCGCGCGCGCGCGAGCACGGCCGCCTTCGCGGGCGCGCTCGCGATCCCGCGGATCGACGCCTGCGCCGACGCGACGCCGTTCCACCCGAGCTGCGCGGCGCAGGCCCCCGCGACCGCGAGGCTCCGCCGCAGGCGCTCCGGGACCTCGAAGCGCGCGAAGCAGACGAGCGCCGCGACGGACGGCTCCAGCCAGTAGTTCGAGGCGCTGCCGATCTTGGCGAGCGAGAAGAGGGCCCAGGCCGCGGTCGCGACGACGGCGCCGGCGGCGATCTTCGCGCGGTCGTCGGCGCGCCGCGAGATCGCGAGCGCGCCCGCGGCGAGCATCGTGGGCCCGAAGAACGGCAGGCGATCGCCGATCTGCCCGAGCCACAGCCCGAGATCGAGCGGCTGGCCGGTCGACGCGACGAGGTGGCCGAGCCACGCGCCCCCGCTCGTCACGTGCAGGATGCACGCGATGACGCCGGAGGTCGCGAGCCCGGCGAGCGCGGGCGCCACGACCCCGCGCCGTGAGACCCACACCTGCCCCGCGAAGGCCCCGGCGGCGAGGCCGAGGACGTTCGGCTTCGTCCACGCCGCGAGCGCGAAGAGCGCCCCCGCGAGCGGGTCGACGCGCCCCTTGCGCACGCTGCGCTCCGCCGCGATCGCCGCGAGGAGCACCGCGAGCGCGTCGGGCCGGCCCGAGGTCGCGAAGAGGGCGAGCACCCACGTCGAGCCGAGGAAGACCGCGACGAGCGCGGCCACCCGGCGGCACCGCGGCTCCGCCCGCGCCACGAGGAGCCCGAGGGTGCCGAACCACAGCGCGAAGGCGATCGCGCGCGAGCCGACGACGTTGCGATCGAGGAGGCTCGCCGGCAGGCGCGACAGGAGCGCCGGCCAGAGCGGCGGGTAGAGGACGAAGTAGCGCGAGGGCGGCGGCCCGTATTCGCCCGCGCCGATCGCGGGGTCGACGTAGAGCGGGAGCCCGCGCGCGATGCGCGCGGCCTCGAAGGCGATCTCGCCCTCGGCGCCGTCGGGCGGCCGCGACGCCATCGTCGACGCGCTCCAGTACGCCGTCAGGAGGAGGAGCGCGGCCGACAGCGCGAAGACGAGGACGAAGAGGACGCGCGCGACGGCGCGGGCGGGCGGCACACCCGCTTAGCTATCAGAAGCCGACCGCGGCGTGGAGCCCGCCGATCGCGTAGGCCCGGAGGTCCTTGATCTCGTCGTCGCGCGGGCCCACGAGCGCGCCCTGCACGCCGATGCCGAAGCGCACGTCCGCGTCGTCGAGGTTCAGCGCGTACTCGAGGCCGAGCCGGCCGGTGCCGAGGCCCGCGTTGCCGCTGCCGTCGGGCTTGCCCACGTGCGCGAAGGCGACGCCCATCGCCACGATCGGGTGCCAGGGGCCGCGCTTGTGGAGATCGAGGACGAGCTCGCCGCCGTATTGGCCGAGCGACTCGCCGGTCGCGGCGCCGCGGTGGTTGTCGTCCCCGCCCTCGCCTCGCATCCAGGCCGCGTAGAAGCGGCCGCCGACGGAGCCGGTGCCGAGGCTGATCCCCGTCTGCAGGCCGTAGCCGAACCCCTTGCCGGAGGTGAGCCCCACCGGCCCGAGCTCGAAGCGCACGACCGACCGCCGGAGCTCCGGCTCGCGGGCGATGAACGCGTCGTCGGCCGACACGACCACGCGCCGCTGCGGCGGCGGATCGGCGAACTGGCCGTTCACGCTCACGGTGGCGTCGTCGGCTCGCGCTTCGCCAACGGCCCCGAGGAGGGCGCAAGCGGCGGCGACGGAGACGAGGGCGACGCAGAAAGGAAGGCGGCGAGCGCGGGCGCGGCGAGAGGGCATGGCGGGCAAAGCTCCTTGTGCCCCCCCAACGCCCGACGTCCGGGCCACCTTACACCCCTCGTCGCCCGGACAAAAAGCCTGTATGCTTCGGATCTCTTGGGCATTTCGCGCCGACATCGCACCCTCGGCGCCGCGGCGCTCGCGCTCGCGGCGCTCGCGCCGATCGCCGCGGTCGCGGCCCCGCCGGCGCCGCCGGGGAGCGCCGCTCCGGGCGCGAGCGCGGCGCCCACGGCGACCGCGAGCCCCGAGAACCAAGCGGCGGCGCAGCAGCACTTCCAGAAGGCCAAGGAGCTCTACCAGCAGGGCAGCTACCGCGACGCGCTCACCGAGCTCGAGCAGGCGCGCGCCCTCGACCCGCAAGCCAAGGACCTGGTGTTCAACCTCGGCGTCGTCTCCGAGAAGCTCGGTCGCATCGACGACGCGCTCTCGTGGTTCCGCACCTACGTCGAGATGGAGGGCGTGACGCCGCAGGAGCGCGCGCGCGCCGAGAGCAACGTGCGCCGCCTCGAGGGCGCGCGCCGCGAGATGCCCACCGCGACCGCCTCGGCCTCGGCGCCCGCGCCGTCGGCGTCGGCCCCCAAGCCGCCGCCGAAGGACGACCCGCCGAAGGGCCGCGTCGACGCGCTGACCATCGCCGCCGGCGGCCTCGCGATCGCGGGCTTCGGGGTCGGCGGGACCTTCGGCGCGCTGTCGCTCTCGACGCGGCCCGACGCCGGGTTCGTCACCGGTCGCGACGGCACCTACGCCGACCTGAAGGACAAGGCCGATCGCGCGCACACGCAGGCGATCGTCGCCGACATCGGGCTCGCGGTCGGCGTCGTCGCCACGCTCGCCACGGTGTACCTCTACTTCTCGCGGCCCCGCGCGCAGACGGTGGGCGCGGCCGCGGGAGGCGCGCGGTGACGCTCCGGCGCGCCATCCGCGCCGCGGCGTCGCTCGGCGTCGTCACCGCCCTCGTCGTCGGCTGCCAGGCGATCGTCGGCGACGCGGTGCCCGACTTCTTCTGCGAGGGCACCGACCCCGCCGCGTGCCCCGCGGGGATGAAGTGCGACGTCGCGTCGCGGCGCTGCGTCGGTGCAGGCTCCGGCGCGATCGAGGCCTCCACCGTCGACAACGGCAGCGACGGCGCCGGGCCCAGCGACGCCGCTCTGGACCAGAAGCCGGGCGACTCCGGCGACGGCGGCCCCGCCGAGCCCGGCGCGCCCTGCCGCGTCGACGCCGACTGCTCCACCAAGATGTGCGGCGACGGGACGCTCCTCACCCCCGCCGTCGTCGCGACGTCGGGCGCGGTGTGCACCAAGCCGTGCTGCAAGTCGAGCGACTGCCCGGCGGGGCTCGTCTGCTTCGGCCCCGGCACCGGCGGGAAATACTGCGTCCCCGCGCCGCAGATCGCAGGGCGGCAGCCGCCGTCCGTCGGCGGCGCGCAGGGCGGCGCGACCTGCGCCAAGAACTCCGACTGCCGCTCGGGCCTGTGCACCGGCACCAAGTGCCAAGACACCTGCTGCGCGGCGACCGACTGCGCCTCGGGCACGACGTGCCGCTTGCTCACGCTCTCCGGCCACGACACCTGGGCCTGCGGCGTCGCCCCGGGGGTCGGCAACGCCAACGACTTCTGCATCGACGGCACCGACTGCAAGAGCGCCGTCTGCTACCCAGCCACCGGCAGCCGCTGCCGCCCGCCGTGCTGCGGCGCCAAGAGCTGCGTCGACCAGGGCTTCCCCAACGCGAGCTGCTCGGTGCGCGTGTCGGGCCCCGACAGCGTCAACATCTGCCTCTTCACGTCGTCGGGCGCCGCCATCGGCGCGACCTGCACCCAGGACAACGACTGCAAGAGCGACTTCTGCGATCCCGACACCAGCAAGTGCGCCGACGTCTGCTGCACCGACGCCGACTGCGCGCCCTTCGGCGCCTCGTCGCGCTGCGTCCCGACCTCCAAGCCCGCCGCCAACGCCCAGCGGCAGCTCCACTGCACCCGATGACGGCGGGCCTGCGCGCCGCGTTCCGCTGCTTCGCCGGCTGCCCCGGCGAGCACCCGCTGACGCGTGCAATCTACACGTGTCCGCGCTGCGGCGGCCTCCTCGCGGTCGCCCACGACATGGACGCTCTCCGGAGGACGAGCGGCGAGGCGTGGCGCGCGCTCTTTTCGTCGCGCGGCTACGGCGCGCCCGCCCCCTACGCGTCGGGGGTGTGGTCGAAGCGCGAGTGGGTCGCGCCCGAGGTCACCGACGCCGACGTGGTGTCGACCGTCGAGGGCCGCACGCCGCTGTGCCCGGCCCCGCGCCTCGCCGCCGAGCTCGGGATCGCGGAGCTCGCGGTCAAGCAGAGCGGCACCTCGCACACCGGCTCGTTCAAGGACCTCGGGATGACGGTGCTCGTGAGCGTGGTGCGCCAAGCCCTGCGGGAGGGCGCGGCGCAGGTCCGCGCGATCGCGTGCGCGAGCACCGGCGACACGTCGGCGGCGCTCGCCGGCTACGGCGCCATCGCCGGGCTGCCGGTGGTGGTGCTCCTGCCGCGCGGCCTCGTGTCGACGGCGCAGCTCGTCCAGCCGCTCGCCCACGGGGCGAAGGTGCTCGCGCTCGACACCGACTTCGACGGCTGCATGGCCATCATCAAGGAGCTCGCGGCGCGCGGGCTCGTCTACCTCGCGAACTCGATGAACCCGCTGCGCATCGAGGGCCAGAAGACGGTCGCGTTCGAGATCGCCGAGCAGCGGGGCTGGGACGTGCCCGACTGGGTCGTGCTGCCGAGCGGCAACCTCGGCAACGCCGCCGCCCTCCACGCCGGCTTCGCGATGATGGCCGACCTCGGGGTGACGTCGCGCCTGCCGCGGCTCTGCGTCGCCCAGGCCGCCCGCGCGAACCCCATGGTCACGGCGTTCAAGGCGGGCGCGAGCGCGGTGTCGCCGATGCGCGCCGGCGAGACCCTCGCCACCGCGATCCGCATCGGCAACCCGGTGAGCGCGCCCCGCGCGATGGCCGCCCTCGCGGCGATGCGCGGCGTCGCCGAGGAGGCGACCGAAGACGAGCTCGCCGAGGCGGCGGCCCGCGCCGACCGCGCCGGGCTCTATACCTGTCCGCACACCGGGGTCGCGCTCGCCTGCGCCAAGAAGCTGCGCGCGGAGGGCGTGATCGGGCCGCGCGAGTCGGTGGTGGTGGTGAGCACCGCGAGCGGGCTCAAGTTCACCGAGTTCAAGCTCGCGTACCACGAGGGGCGCGCGGCCGACGTCACGAGCCGGCTCGCGAACGCTCCGATCGCGCTGCCACCCGACGTCGAGCGGGTGGCAGAGGCGATCGCGGCGCTCGGCCCGTCGGCCTGAGGTCAGTCCGTCGCGGGGGCGTCGCCGGCGGCGTCGCTGCCGCCGCTGTCGTTGCCGGTGGACGAGTCGGCGCCGCTGTCGCCGCCGGTCGACGTCTCGGGGAGCCCGGAGTCGACCGGGGGGTTCACGACGCCGGAGTCGGTGTCGGCCACCGGGATCTTCGAGCGATCGAAGTCGACGATGAGCTCGCAGCCTGCGAGCACGGTGACGGCCGCGAGCGCCGCGGCGAGTCCGATCTTTTTCGAGTGCGTGGGCTTCATGATCGCCTTCTCAGAACTTCACGACCGCGCCGGCGCCGCCGCCGTTCGGGGTGATGACGGGCGTGGGAACGACCTTGACCTGCGACTTCGGCTTCGACGCCTTGCTCGTCTTCGGCGGGTCGGTGCCGTTGTCGGAGAGGAAGAGCACGGCGCTCGTGACGCCGAACGTGATCGCGGCGCCGAAGCACATGTCGGCGATGAGCGCGTTGTTCTCGCCGCTGTCGGCGATCTTCACCGTGGGCTTGGCCTCGAAGTCCTTCTCGCGCGAGAGGGCCTTGATGCCGAAGCCGGTGCCCACGCCCGCGGCGACGAGCGCGAGGCCGCCGGTCACGTACGCGGGGATCTTGCTCTTCGGCTCCGGCGGGGGCGGCGGAGGCGGCGGGGGCGGCGGAGGAGGCGGCGCCTCGGCGACGACCGGCATCGGCGGAGGCGGCGGGGGCGGCGTCTGCGCGAGCTCGACCGACAGGTCTTGCTTCGACGCGTAGGTGACGTCGATCTCCTTGGTCGCGGGATCGCGGCCCTCGGCGGTGAAGCCGAGCTTGTGGTGGCCGGGCGCGAGCTCGAGATCCGTGGGCGCCGTGCCGGCGGGCTTGTCGTCCACCGTGATCGCCGCGCCTGCGGGGACCACCGTGACGGAGACCTTGCCGGGCATCGCCTTGATCGCCTCGATGCGGCGCTTCGAGTCGTCGACGTCCTTCTGGGCCTGGGCGGGGGCGCCCTTCGGGATCGGCGCCTCGACGACCTTCTCGTAGGCGGCGACCGCCTGGACGAACTGCCCGAGGTTGTCGTGGCACTCGGCGATGTAGCGCGAGGTCGCGGGCGCGGCCTTCTCGGCCTGCGAGGCCTCGAACTCGACGAGCGCGCCGGCGTAGTCGCCGGCCTTGAACTTCTTCTCGCCGGCGGCGAAGAGGGCCTTCGCGTCGGGCTTCTTGGCGGCGGCCGGGGCCGCGGGGGGCTTGGCCGCGGGCGGGGCGGCCGGCTTCGCGGCCGGCGGCTGCGCGGGCTTGGCGGCGGGCGCGGCCGGGGGCGTGGCCGGCTTCGCGCCTTGCGCGAACGCGGCGGCGGGCATCGACGTGACGCCCATCAAGACGACGGCGATGACCTTGCTTCCGATCCC
>JAEUKG010001050.1 GCA_016794325.1 Myxococcales bacterium
GAGATCGCGCACGCCGAAGACGACCCCTGGGTGGTCCGTGGCGTGTGGGTGAAGATCGAGGTCGAGGGGCACGGCGCCGAGCTGATCGCGTCGGTCGCGTCGGACCGCGGCGAGGAGGCCCGCGCGATCCTCGCGCACGCGACGCGAGCGCGACGCTGAGCGCTCACCCTCCGCGGAGCGCGGCGTCGACCGCCCCCGGCGAGAACCCCACCAGGATCTTGCCCTTCACGTCGATGACTGGGATCGAGCCGCCGCGGATCCCCGCCCTCTGGAGCTTCTTCTGCATCTCGGCGGCCGCGCCGGGATCGTCCTCGATGTCCTTCTCGACGAACGGGACGCCGCGCTTCTTCAGATACGCCTGCGCCTGGTGGCAGGGGCCGCACCACGACGCGCCGTAGATGATCACCACCGGCTGCGTGCTCGCGGCCCCGCCGGTCGACGTCGGCGCGCTCGTGGCGCCGCCGGGCGGCGGCGACGGCGGGTCCGCGGTCGCGACGAGCCCCGCCTTCTTGCGACGCGCGAGCGCCGCGTCCTCGAGCTCGCGACGGGGCGCGCGGCGGACGGGGTAGGTGCCGTCGGGCCGGGTGTTCCGGAGATCGGCGATGGTGACGTCGCCGTCGCCGTCCTCCCGCGACGGGTCGACGATCCGCACGAGATCGCGCCCGACGAGCGGCACGTCCTTGGCGCGCTCCTCGGTGTGGAACTCCCCCTTCTCGTCGATCCATGTAAAATACAAACCTTGGGTGTCGTCGCGCACCGTCGGCAGCGTCGCGGGCGTGTCCGCCGTCGCCTCCGCGCTCGCGCGCTTCTTCCCGCACCCGAGCGGGGCGAGCGCGACCGCCGCGGCGAGCGCGAGCGCGAGCGCGGACGGGGGGCGCGGGCTCACGCGCCCTCCGAGAGCTTGGTCCACTCGGCCACCATCGCGTCGACCCGCTGCGCGAGCGCCTGCTCGGCCTTGGCCCGGCTCGCGAGCTTCTCCCAGTCTCCGCCCGGATCCTCACGGAGCTCGCGCCGCATGGTCTCGAGCTCGCGCTCGCCGGCGGCGATGAGGTCCTCGAGCTCCGCGATCCTCCGCTTGGCCCGCTCGCCCTCGCGCTTCTTCGCCTTCTCGGCCTCGAAGGAGGCGCGCCGCTGGGCCTCCGTCTTCGGCGGCTCGGCCGACTTCTTCGGCGGCGGTGAGGAGCGGGCGGAGGCGCCCCCCGCGGCGAGGCCCTCGTCGGGCGAGGCCTTGGCGGGGGCGAGCGACGCGGCGAAGTCGCGGAAGCCCCCCTGGAAGACCTCCACCCGCGCGTCGCGGACGCTCACGATGCGCGTCGTCGTCTTCTCGAGGAAGCGGCGGTCGTGCGAGACGAGGATCACCGTCCCCTCGAAGCCGGTGATCGCCTCTTCGAGGATCTCGGCGGCGGGGATGTCGAGGTGGTTCGTCGGCTCGTCGAGGAAGAGCAGGTTGCGGGGCTCGAGGAGGAGCTTCGCGAGCGCGAGCCGAGAGCGCTCGCCGCCGGAGAAGCCGCTCACCGCCCGCAGCGGAGCGTCGCCCCAGAAGCGGAAGCGCGCGAGGTACTGCCGGCCCGCCTCCACCGTGAAGTCCCCGCGCACGGTGCGCACCTCCTCGACCGCGGTGTTCTTGGGGTTCACCTCCCCGAGGTGCTGATCGAAGTAGCCGTCCTGGAGGTTCGTGCCACGCCGCACGTCGCCCGTGTCACCGGGCTTGCGACGCCCGGCGAGGATGTCGAGGAGCGTCGTCTTGCCGGCGCCGTTCGGCCCGACGATGCCGATCCGCTCCCCGCGGCGCACGAGGAGATCGACGCCCGAGAAGAGCGTCCGACCGCCGCGCTCGGCGCCGAGGCCCTTGGCCTCGAGCACGATGTCGCCCGAGCGGGCCGCGGGCGCGAAGCGGAAGCGCACGCGCTCGGCCACCTCCCAGACGTCCTGGGGCCGCTCGAGGCGGTCGAGCTTGTCGAGCATCTTGCGCCGGCTCTGCGCCTGCTTGGTCTTCTGCCCCGCGATGTTCTTGCGGATGAAGTCCTCGGTCTTCTCGACGAACGCGGCCTGGCGCTCGGCGAGGGCGCGCTCGCGCTCGAGGTCGGCCTCCCGCGCCACCGCGTAGTCACTATACTTGAGAGGATAGGAACGCAGCCCCTTCGCCCCGAGCTCCAGCGTCTCCGGGCACACGTTGTCGAGGAACGCGCGGTCGTGGGACACGACCAGCACCGCGCCTCGGTACGACACGAGCCAGCTCTCGAGCCAGGCGATGGTGTCGAGGTCGAGGTGGTTCGTCGGCTCGTCGAGCAAGAGGAGCTGCGGCTCCTGCGCCAGCACCACGCCCAGGTGGAGGCGGCCGCGCTCCCCTCCCGACAGCGACCTCACCGGGCGCTCGAGGTCCTTGCTCGAGAAGCCGAGCTTGGTGGCGATCGCCGCGACGCGGTGCTCGAGCGCGTCGCCGCCCGCGACGTGGTAGCGATCGTGGACGTCGGCGAGCCTCGCGAGGTCCTCCTCGCGGCCGCTCGACGCCGCCTCTTCGGCCTGCGCCACCTCGCGCCGCAGCGCGGTGATCTCGGCGAAGCCGCCGAGGAGCGCGTTCATCACGTCGCCGCTCGCGTCGACCTCGTGCGACTGCCGGTAGAACCCCACCGTCGTGCCACGCTTGACCACGACCGTGCCACGATCGGGCTCGAGCTCCTGCGCGACCACCCGGAGGAGCGTCGTCTTGCCGGCGCCGTTCGGCGCGACGAGCGCGGCGCGCTCGCCGAGCGCGAGGCTGAAGGTCACGCCCTCGAAGAGCGTGTCGGCGGCGTAGCCGTACCGGACGTCGGCGACCTGGAGCACCGTCATGGACGCCCACACGCCTGCTGGACGCCCTGCATGAGCCGGCCGCAGGGCTGGGAGCCCGGCTTGCCGCGCCGGGCGCACTCGGAGTTGGCCCAGGTCGCGCTCTTCATGATCTCGCTCCGCGAGGGCACGCGGAGGCAGAACGACGGATCGGCGTCGGGCTTGTCCGCGGCGGCGCGGATGCAGTGCTCCATGCGGATGCGGTTGGTGGTCTCGCACATCAGACCGACCTCACCGCACTCTTCGAGGCGCCGCAGTCCCTCGCCCACGCACTCGTCGCGGCTGTGCGCGCGGCCGTAAGCCGCGCCCTCGTCCATCGCGGCCTTGCCCTCGGAGGCGAGCTTGTCCTTGTTGGCGCTCAGCCACCACGCGAAGCCGCCGACGACGGCGACCGTCCCGACGACCCCGATGCCGACCATCACGAGCACGATCTTCAGCCAAGTGGGCATGTCGGGGTGGATTCTAGGTCGCCCGCCGCGATTGTCGAACGCCCAATTCTCGGCGCCGCCGGGGCCGAGCCCCGGGAGCTCACTTCACCGCGGCGACGAGCGCCCGGACGGCGTCGTCGAACGCCACCCGATCCGAGGGCGACTGGCGGAGCACGTCCTCGATCTTGGGCATGCGCGCGAGCGCCTCGTCGAGGTCCTTGTCGGTTCCCTTCGCGTAGGCGCCGAGGAGGACGAGGTCGCGCTTGGCCTCGTAGGTGGCGACGAGCCGACGGAGCTTCTGCGCCGCCGCCTTGTGCTCGGGGGTCACGACCGCGTCCATCACGCGCGAGAGCGACACCGTGACGTCCACCGCCGGGTAGCGGCCGCGCGCCGCGATGCCTCGATCGAGCACCACGTGGCCGTCGAGGACGCCGCGGACCTCGTCGGCGATCGGCTCGTCCATGTCCCCGCCCTCGACGAGGACGGTGTAGATGGCGGTGATCGACCCCGTCGGGCCTTGCCCCGAGCGCTCGAGGAGGCGCGGCAGCGACGCGAACACGCTCGGCGGGTAGCCGCGGCGCGCCGGCGGCTCGCCCGCGGCGAGCCCCACCTCGCGGGCCGCGCGCGCGTACCGCGTGACCGAGTCGACGAGGAGCATCACCCGCGCCCCCTGGTCGCGGAAATACTCCGCGTAGGCGGTCGCGACCGACGCCGCGCGGAGGCGCTCGAGCGCCGAGACGTCGCTCGTCGCCACGACCACCACGCTCTTCTTCCGCCCCGCCTCGCCGAGCGCGTGATCCAAGAACTCGCCGACCTCGCGCCCGCGCTCGCCGACCAGCGCGACCACGACCACCTCGGCCTCGGTGCCCCGCGTGACCGCGCCGAGCAGGGTCGACTTGCCCACGCCCGAGCCCGCGAACAAGCCGACGCGCTGGCCTTCGCCCATGGTGAGCAAGGCGTCGAGCACGCGGACGCCGGTGGCGAGCGGCCGCTCGACGGGGCGCCGCTCGAGCGGCGACGGCGGATCGCGATCGACGGGGACGGGATCGCCGGCGATCTCCGGACCGCCGTCGATCGGCCGGCCGAGCCCGTCGACGACGCGGCCGAGGAGCGCGCGCGACGCGCGCACGACGAGCCCGCCGCCGCCGCCGACGACCTCGTCCTCCGGCCCGACCCCCGTGAGCGCGCCGAGCGGCATCCCCACCGCCTCGCCGCCGGCGAAGCCCACGACCTCGCACGCGAGCGAGCCGCCGCGCCGCCGGATCTCGACGACGTCACCGACGCGAACCCCCGGCATCGTGAAGCGCACGGCGAGGCCGGTGACGCCGAGCACGCGGCCCGACGGTCGCACCGCGGCGACCGCCTCCAGGCGGTTTCGCAGCGCGTCCCGATCCACGGGTCAGCCCGCCGCCCCGAGCATGATCTCGATCGCCGCGAACACGAAGACGCTGCCGGCGAGCCCGCACGACACGCCCACGACCTTCCCCGTCGTGCCCCGCGGCCAGGCGAAGATGCCGACCGCGCCCACCGCGAGCCCCACGATCCCGACGAGCGCGGTCATCGCCAGCGCCACCGCCGAAGAGCCGCCGAGGCCCGGGAGCATCCACCCCGTGGGGTTGTAGATCGCGAGCCGGAGCGCCACGAGGACGCCGAGCATCGTCGTCACGACGACGACCGCGCCGAGCGCGCGGCCCTCCGACGACTCGGCCTCGCGGTACCGCTTGGGCACGACCACGGTCGCCGCCTGACGCGCGGTCACCGCGGGGCGGCCGCCGCTCCGCGAGGCGCCGGGGTTCGTGATCGGCTTCTTGGCGCTCCGCTGGCTGACCGGCGCCTCCTCGATGTCGATCGGGACCTCGGGCCGCGCGGCGGAGTTCGGCCCCGTCCGCACCGCGGGGCTCGGCCCCGTCCGCACCGCGGGGACGCCTTGGTCGGGGGTGCCGGTCCAGTCGGTGAGCCCGCGCCGATCCACGAAGTCTCCGCCGCTGGCGGCGATGTGGGGCAGCTTCGCGGCGAGCTCGGGGTCGCCGGCCACCGTCTGCTTCAGGTCGCGCGACAGCTCGGTCGCGCTCGGGTAGCGCTCGACCTTGTCGTGCTTGAGGCAGCGATCGACGACACGGCCGATCGCGAGCGGCGCGTCGCGCGCGACCTCGAGCAGACGCGGCGCGGGCTTGGTGGCGATCTCGACGAAGAGCGACTGGGGGTCCGGATTGGGATACGGGAGCCGACCGGCGATGAGCTCGAAGAGCATCACCCCGAGCGCCCACACGTCGGTGCGCGAGTCGACGTCGCCCGAGCTCTGGATCTGCTCGGGCGACATGTACGCCGGCGTGCCGATGGACTCGCCGGCGGTGGTGAGCCGCGCCTCGGAGCTCTCTTGGATGCGCGAGATGCCGAAATCGAGGAGCTTGGGGACCACGACGTCGCCGACCTTCGAGAGGAACACGTTCTCGGGCTTGAGGTCGCGGTGGACGACGGAGCGCTGGTGCGCGAACGCGACCGCCTCGATGACGGGCATCATGATGAGGAGCGTGTGCTCGACCGAGAGCTTGCCGCCGCAGCGGGTGACGTAGCGGTTCAGGTCCTCGCCGTGGAGGAACTCCTGGACGATGAAGGGCGTGCCGCGCTCGTCCTTGCCGACCGCGTACACGTCCACGACGTTCGGGTGCCGCACGCGCTCCGCGGCCCGCGCCTCGCGGTAGAACCGCGCGACGATCTCCTCGTATTGCATGAGGTCTTCGCGCAGGATCTTCAGCGCCACGGCGCGGCCGGTGGTCGCCTCGGTCGCGTGGTAGATCTCCGCGGTGCCGCCCCGACCGAGCGGTGGGCCGACCGTGAACGCCCCCAGCCGCGTTCCCGTCCGCGAGGTGGCTCCCATGCGCGTCCAGCGTATCGGGCTCACCCCGGCCCGCCAAGGGGTGTCCGCGGCTCTTGCGTCGTTGGACCGCCGACCGTGCTGTCGACAGCACAGTCCGGATTGCGACCCGATTCCGCCGCGGGGGGACGAGCGCCGGGCCCGACCGAGCGGCGAAACGCCTCGTTCAGCCCGTTCCGACGCCCACGTCGGGGGCTTCGACGTCGCCCTTGACCCTCTCGCCGCTCGCTTGAGGCTCCTCGGCCGCCGCCTCGTCGCGCGGGGTGAGCTCCCCGTCGAGCTCAGCCAGGAGCTCGCGCGCGCGCGCGGTGAGCGCGATCGGGACCTGGACCTCGACCACCACCGCGAGGCTCCCGCGACCTCGACCGTCGAGCCTCGGCACGCCTTGACCACGCTGGGTGATCACGGTGTTCGGCTGGGTGCCCGGCGGTATCTCGACAGGAATGGTGCAGGGGCCCTCGGGCGATAGCCCGGGGACGTTGACCGTGCCGCCGAGGGCGGCCTGGGTGAAGCTCACCTTCGCCCGCGTCGCGAGGTCGGCGCCGTCGCGCTCGAAGCGCGGATCCTCCTCGACCTCGATCTCGACGTAGAGATCGCCCGGCGGCGCGCCCCCGGGCCCCGGCATCCCTTGCCCCGGGACCCGCAGCCGCTGGCCGGAGTCGATGCCGGCCGGGAACGCCACCACGACCTTGCGTGGCTTCTCGACCATGCCGTGCCCCTCGCAGGTCTTGCACGGCGTCTTGATGACGGCGCCCTGGCCCCGGCACTTCGGGCACGGTGACGTGAACATCACGAACCCGCGCGCGCTCGACACGTGCCCGGCGCCGCGGCAGTGGCCGCACGTCTCGGGCTTGCTGCCCGGCTTGCACCCGCTGCCCTGGCAGTCGCCGCACGTCGCCGGGGCGTGGACGTTGACCTCGCGCTTGCACCCGAACGCGGCCTCTTGCAGCGTGAGGCGCTGCTGCACCCGCAGGTTGTCGCCCTGCCGCGCGCGCCGCTTGCCCCCTCCACCGCCGAAGCCGAAGCCGCCGCCCGAGAACATCTCGGAGAAGAGATCCTGCATGTGCGAGAACATGTCGCCCATGCCGCCGTCGAAGCCGCCGGCCGAGCCCTCGAGGCCTTCGTGGCCGAACTGATCGTACACCGCCCGCTTCTGCTCGTCGGAGAGGACCTGGTAGGCCTCGTTGACCTGCTTGAACGAGGCCTCGGCCTCCGGGTTGTCGGGGTTGCGATCGGGGTGATGCTTCAGCGCTTCGCGTTTGTAGGCCTTGCGGACCTCTTCGCAGGACGCCTCGCGCCCCACACCCAAGACCTCGTAGAAGCAACGCTTCACGTCGCGCCCCCGCAATGGACGGTGGACCACATCGTGATGGAACGTAAGAACGCGGAAACGCGTGTCAACGGGGGCCCGGCGCGGAACATCCCAAACGATTCCAAAGACTTCTGGCGCCTCGCTACTTCGAGCCCCCGTCAGGGCCGGCTTCGGGGTGGCCGCTCTCGGCGTGGACGCGCGCCGCGTGCTCCTGGGTGAGGGCCTGGCGGAGGGCCGAGAGCTCCTCCTCGCTCTTCGCGAGCTCGCGGCGGAGCGCCTCCACCTCCGGCGCGCCGGCGGCCGACGCCGACGCGCGCGACGGCGGGCTCGACGCGCCCGCGTCCGCGAGCGAGAGGTTCTGCTCGAGCTCCTGGATTCGCCAGTCGCGCGCGAAGAGCTCGCCCTGGTAGCGCGCGAGCTCGTGCGAGAGGGCCTCGAGCTTCGTGCGGAGCCGCTCGGCGTCGGCGCGCTGGGTCGCGAGCTCTTCGGCGACGCGCGCGCCGGCGGCGCCGCCGCCGTTCGGCGCCGCGTGCTCGTGGTGCGCGGACGTGTGCTCGTGGTGGTGCCCGCCACGCTCGTCGAGCGCGGAGAGCAGCTCGTGGATCATGTGCTCGCGGCGGACGATCTCGCGCTGGAGCTCCGCGATCGCCTGGCCGCGCTCGCGGAGCTGCGCCTCGTGACGCGACAGCTCCTGCGCGAGGGCCTCGCCGATGGTCTGGGCCTCGGCCTCGAAGCGCCCGATGCGCTCCTCGGCGCGCTGGGCGCGGCCCTCGGCGCGCGCGACCTCGTCCTCGAGCTCCTGCAGGCGACGCTCGGCGTCGTCGGCGCGCTGCTCCGACTCTTCGGCGCGCATCTCGACGCCCTTCAGCTTGGCCTCCGCCTCGACCGCGCGCGCGAGGGCCGCCCGCGCGGCGTCCTCCGCGGCGCGGAGCGCGTCTTCGGCGCGGCGGAGGCTCTCCTCGGCCGCGGCGCGGCGCGCGGACTCGGCCTTCAGCTTGATCGCCACCTGATCGCTGCGCGGGATGGTGACGGCCTCGCTCGAGTCGGGCGCGCGATCGCCGGGGCCGGCCTCGAGCTCGTCGGCGAGGCTCGCGAGCTCGTCCTCGCGGATCGCCACCGTCGTCTCGACGTCGGCGATGCGGCCGCGGCGCGGCGACAAGACGCGGATGCCCGGGCGCTCCGACGTCTCGACCTGCTCGCGCAGGAGCTGGGCCTCGATCTCGAGCTTCTTGCGCGCCTTGCGCTCGGCCTCGACCTCGCGCGCGAGGCGCTTGGCCTCCTCGCGCTCGCCGTCGACGACCTCGCCGAGATCCTTCGCGTTCTGGACGAGGCGCTCCGCGCGCGCGAACTCCTGCTGGGCGCGAGCCTCGGCTTGCTGGGCGCGGGCCTCGGCCTGCTGGGCGCGGACGTCGGCTTGCTGCACGCGCGCCTCGAGGCGACCTTGGCTCTCGCGCTGCGACTCCCGCGCGGCCTCGATCTCGGCGCGCATGTCGCCGCCGCGCGACTGGATCTCCTGCTGCAGGCGCGTCGAGAGCGCGCGCTGCTCCTCGAGCTGCGCGGTGAGGAGCTCGGCTCGGAGGCGCGCCTGCGCGAACTCGACCGAGTCGGGGGCGTCGCGCCCCGCGGCGCCCGGGAGCTGCACGATGACGTAGGCGTCGGGCTCGATCTCCGACTGGCTCGCGACGATCACGTAGCCCTCGATCGGCGGCGGCTCGGCGACGAGCTGGCTGTCGACGGTCACGTCGCGCGCTTCGCCGTCGTCGCCGAGGCGCGCGAACGCGACGCCGCCCCAGGCGATCTGGCCCGACACCGCGACGTTCTCGAACTGCAGCGCCACGAGATCGTAGAGCTCGGAGTATTCGATGCCCTCGCCCGGGAAGAGCTGCGGGTTCTTGGCGGCGCAGACGAGCGCGCCTGCCTCCGACACCACGCGGCGCAGGCGGGTGAGGAGCCCCGACGGGTCCGGGACCTCGCCGAGGTCGGGGACGAGCGCGAGATCGAACGCGCCGTCGCGCACCTCGAAGTCGCCGCCGAGCCGGCGGACGGTGAGCCCGCGCGCGGTCGCGTCTTTGGGCGGCCCTTCGGCGGTGTCGTAGAGGTGCACCGTGCGCGCGCCGAGCTCGAGCAGGCGCTCGCCGATCCCGAGGGCGGAGTCGCCGACGACCACCACGCGGCGATCGCGCACGAACGACTCGGAGAAGACGCTGAGGGCCTGCGCGTGCAGGGAGGCGGTGCGATCGGCGCGGGACATCGAGGGTGCGCTTCATTTACCAGGGTTTCAGGGCGCGAGCGCCCAAAATCACCCCGCTCGGGCGGCGCCTCGGGGTGGGCCTCCGGGCCGGTCGGGCTCGGCTCGAGGCGCTCGAGGCGCTCGAGGCGGTCGAGGCGCTCGAGGCGCCCGGGCGGTCAGGGCGCGCGCGCGGCCGGAGGCGCCTCGTCCTCCGCGTCGGCCCCGGCCAGGAGCTTCGGCGGCGCGAGCGACGGCAGCGCCGCCGTGGCCGCGACCTCGCCGAGCGCGGGCCCCATGTTCCGGAACACGGCGCACGGCTTGCGAAAGCCCAGGATGTAGACGAGGGAGCGCGCGTTCAGCTTGATGTGCTCCCAGAGCGCGCGCAGGAACGAGCGGGGCAGGCTCGGGACGTCGACGTGCGCGACGTCGTCGAGATCGACGTAGTGGAGCGTCGTCGGGCCCACGCCTTCGAAATCCTCCTCGATGGCGCGCGAGTGATCGCGGAACGCCGCCTCGGCGTCGCGGTGGACGTCGTCGGTCATGAGGACGTATTCGGCGACGGGCACGGTGTTCTTCAGCATCCGGTGGACGAGGATGACGTCCATCCCCGCAAGCTCACGGAACGACTTCACTTTCTGGATCGCGACGTCGCCGGCGTGGACGACGAACTTGATCTTCAGCATGCCGACCTGGGTGCAGCCGTCGCACGTGCACAGCCGATCGGTGCCGAGCTGCTCGCGCCGGTGGACGAAGGCGCGCCGGATCGCGTGGATCGCGCGCATCAAGTCCGGGACGTCGAGCGCGCCGTTCGCGCCCGCGGGGGCGTAGAAGAGCGCCGCGTCCCCCTCGAGCTTCGAGAGCTTGAGCCGCGACGAGGCGCCGTCGATGACGGCCTCGAGCAGGCGCCCGATGATGTCCTGGGCGTGCGCCAGGTTGACCCGGTGCACCTTCATGAAGCGGGTGTAGCCGCCGATGTCGGCGATGACGAGGAGGGCGCGCTGGACGGCCACGGACCGAGCGTACCACGACCGTCAGTAGTCGCTGCTCGAGCCTCCGCCGCCGAAGTCGCCGCCGCCCCCGCCCCAGTCGCCGCCGCCGCCCCCGCCCGAGTCGCCGCTCGACCAGGAGCCGCCCGAGTCGCCGCCCCCGCTCGACCACGAGTCGTTCGAGGAGGAGCCGCCGAAGAAGATGGGCCCGGGGCCGGGGTCGTAGTACCCGCCGCCGCGGTAGCCGGATCGGCCTCGCCGGCGCGCGAGCGTGACGAGGAGGAAGATGACGGCGAACAGCCCGATCGCGCCGAAGAGGACGAGGACGTCGAGCAGGCCGCCGCCGCTCTTGCGGGTGGCGGGGCCGACGGGCTTGTTCACGGGCGCCGACTGGCCGCCGAGCGCCGCCGCGATACCGTCGATGCCCGCCTCGAGGGCCTCGCGGTTCCGGCCCGCCTTGAGGAGCGGGGCCATGCGATCGCGCTGGATGTGGAACGTCTCGATGTCGGTGAGGTTGCCGCCGACGCCCTTGCCGGTCTCGATGCGGACCTTGCGCTCCTTCGGCGCCCACACGAGGAGGACGCCGTCGTCTTTGCCCTTCTTGCCGATGCCCCAGGCGCGCGCGGTGTCGTACGAGACGTCCTCGATGGTGTTGCCGTCGAGGGTGGGCGCGACGAAGACCGCGATCTCGTAGCCCGAGCCCGTCTTGTAGCGGCGCAGCTTGTCGTTCAGGATCCGCTTGTCGGCGTCGGAGAGCGTGCGACCGGGATCCGTCACCGGCCCCTCGATCGGGGGCGGGGTGTACGCCCAGGCCGGCGGCGCCGCGAAGAGGACGAGCGCGGCGAGCACGAGCTGGGCGAGCGCCAGGAACGCGCGCCGGACGGACGATACGGGCTGGGCGCGGTGGATCATGGGTCTCCTCGAAGCGTAGCACCCGCGCGAGCGAGGGACGCTCGGCGAAACCGGCCGGCCGCGAGGGCCGGCCCGCCCGTCAGAACGAGACCTTCGGGGCCGCCTGCGCGTCGGCCGCGGCGGCGAAGTACGCGCGGGGCTTGAACGGGCCGCCGGTGGCCTTGTTGATGGCGCTGCCGCGGATCTTGCCGAGCTCCGTGTTGTAGGCGCGGACGGCGTCGTTGTACTGCTGGCGCGAGCGGAGGATGCGGTTCTCCGTGCCCTCGAGCTGCTTCATCAGGTCGGTGTATTGCGCCGTGGCCTGGAGCTTGGGGTAGTTCTCGTTGGCGACGAGGAGGCGGCTGATCGCGCCCCGGCTGAGCTGCGCCTGCGCCTTCTCGAAGGCCTCGAGCTTGGCAGGATCGGTGAAGTCGTCGCCCTTCAGCTGGATCGACGTGGCCGCGGAGCGCGCCTGCGTGATCTTCGACAGCGTGGACTCCTCGTACTTCGCCGAGGCCTTCACCGTCTCGACGAGGTTGCCCACGAGATCGGCGCGGCGCTGGAGATCCGCCTGGTAGTCGGCCCACTTGGCCTCGCACGTCTGGTCCTTGGCGACGAGCTCGTCGTAGTTCTGGCAGCCGGGCACGAAGGCCGCGGTGACGAGCGCGAGGAGCGCGAAGGCCAGGGTGAGGAGCGACGACCGGCGCGTCTGGGTGGAGGCGTGGCGGGGGAGCGCGAGGTTCATGCGAGGAACACCCTAAGTATGCGGAGACCGGATTGCAACGCTTGCGCGGGGCCCGCGCCGTGGCCAGGAGCGCCCGCGGGATCGGGCCGCGCGGCCGCGGCTCCCCCACGCGGCGGCTCAGCGCTGGAGGAGGACGTACGTCGCGCCCTGGCCGCCGTCCTCGTCGTGGGCCGTCGCGAACGCGGCGACGTGGTGGCTCGCCGCGCCTTGCGAGAGCCACGCCGCGATCTCTCCGCGGAGCACCCCCACGCCGCGGGGCGAGTGCTCGCCCTTGCCGTGGATGACGAGGACGCAGCGCTCGCCGCGCGCGCGCTTGTCGGCCAGGAACTTGGTGAGCGCCTCGCGCGCCTCGGCCGCGCCCATCTCGTGCATGTCGAGGCGGGCGTCCACCGGGAGCTGCCCGCGCCGCAGCTTGCGCACGAGGTCGGGCGCGACGCCCTGGCGGCGGCCCTCCACGCGCGCTCCGTCGTCGACGACCTCGAAGCGCTCGCCGCCGGAGACGAGCTCCCGGAGCTTCTCGTGGACCGCCGCCTCCTCGCGCGCGGCCTCTTGCGCGCCGACCTGGCGCCGCCGCTCGAGCTCGCTCTTCTCCGTCGCCGAGCGCGGCACGCGCTGCTTGGCCGCGCCGTCGAGGGGGACGACGCCGGCCATCAGGCGGTGGAAGGCGACCTCCTCGTCGCGCGGATCGACCTTGGCCGGCTTCGGCCTCGGGGCCGCGCGCGGCGCCGACTTCGCGGTCTTCTTCGCCTCCTCCTCGCGCGCGATGCGCTCGCGCATCGCGGCGAGCTCGGCGAACGGGGAGCCCGCGCCCTTCTTCTTGTCTTTGCTCATCGTCCGCTCCGGCGCCGGCTCGCCGACAGCGCGCTCCTCACCGCCTGGATTCCGGTGAGCTGCCCGTCGGCGTAGTGCCAGTCGGGGTCGGCGAGCTCGGGGAAGTCGTGCGGGTTCTTGATGTCCTCGGCGGTGAGCCCCGGCGAGAGCCTGCGCGCGAGGTCGATCACCTTCTTCGCCTGCAGGTCCTCCATCGCCGCGAGCGTGCCGTCGATCTCGTCCCACGTCGGGCCCGTCGGGCCCGCGTCGCGCGCCATCGCCGCGTCGAGGAGCGCGCCCGCGTCGCCCGCCGACGCCTCGTGGAGGCGGCCCGCCGGGTACTCGGCGACGGTCGCCCCCGCGCGCGGGCACACGCCGAGGCAGTGCGTCTTCGTGATCCACGCGGCCGTCACCAAGCCGCGGCGCGCGACCTCGGACTTCAGCTCCGCGTAGAGCGCCTCGCCGCGCGCGCCGCAGCCTTCGCCGAGCGGCGATCCCTCGGCGCGCGTGTTGGCGCAGACGAAGAGGTGCGCGCGAGGCGGGGTGACCATGGGTGGGCTCATAGCATCGGATGTAGGGCGACTCCGTACGATGTCTCCCGCACGCGCACAAGGTCGCGGATTGATTGTGGATCTCCGCGATGGATCCCGCGCGCACCAGACGGCTTCGCGGGGACGCGATCCGCGTGCAAAGTGCGCGACCTTTCGTGGGCTGCGCGCGGCGCGCTCGTTGCAGAGAGACGGTGGGGGTCGGATTTTCGGCAATCACCGTGCGACAGCCCAAGCTCACGCCCGCTCCGTTCTCGCATATCCCGCTCGGCCCTGGGCGTTGGATCACGCTCGGCACTCCGAGGGGGCGGGGCACGCTCGCCCACGTCTACGACGCCGTCATCGACGGCAACTTCGGGGTGCAGAAGCGGTGCGCGGTGAAGCTCTTCGGGGCCATCGCGAGCGACGAGCAGGAGGCCGTCATCGGCGCGCTCATCGACGCGACCCGCCGCGCCGCCCTCGTCGATCACCCGAACGTCGTCGGCACGCTCGAGTTCGGCGTCCACGCGCAGCAGCCCTACCGCGTCGGTGAGCTCGTGGACGGCGCGAGCCTGCGCGATCTGCTCGACCGCTTCCGCCAGCGGCGCCTCCGCGTGCCCCTCGACCTCGCGATCTTCATCGGGATGGAGGTCGCCGAGGGCATCAACGCGGCGCGGGTCGCCAAAGACGACATGGGGTGCGACCTCCGCTTCGTCCACGGCGACGTCTCGCCGCGCGAGGTGCTGCTGTCGCGCCACGGCGAGGTCAAGGTCTCCGACTTCGGGATGTACGCGGCGCGCCACATGGCGAGCGACGTGCGCGACATCCGTCAGCTCGCGCGGAGGATCGCGGCGATGAGCCCCGAGGTCGCGCGCGGGCGCGCGCCCGACGCGCGCAGCGACGTGTTCTCGCTCGGCCTGCTCCTCCACGAGATGCTCGTGGGGCCGCGCTTCTCGTCGCGGGTGTCGGAGCAGGACGCGCTGCGGCTCGCGCGCGACGGCGTGATCGAGGTCGTGTCGACGGGGCCTCACCTGCCCCGCGACCTCACCGGCCTGCTCATGCGGGCCCTCGCGACCGATCCCCGCGACCGCTACCCCACCGCGGGGGCGCTCGGCTTCGACCTCCGGCGCGTCGCCCTCGCGCTCGGCGTCGGCGATCCGCGGGTCAACCTCCGCACCACCCTCGCGAGCCTCTTCCAGGACGAGATCAGCGAGGCGACCCACCCGTCGTTCGTGATGCGGCCCGGCGCCGACGACGACCAGCGAGACACCCGACGACGGCTCGACTCGCCCCGCAAGCAGCAGTCGGGCGCGGTCGTGCGCGAGCTCCACCCGCGGCGCGACGCGCAAGGCCCGCCGACGCGCCCCTCCCCGCCCCCGGTGATGGAGCTGACCGACGCCGACGTGGACGAGATCGACGACGACGACGACCTCGTGTGGGGCGGGTTCCCGCCGGATCGCTGGCCGCGCTGAGCGCGGCTCACGATCCGTCCGAGCGTGGACGGCCCTCGCGTCGGCGTCGCGCTCCCGAGCTGGATCGGCGTCCAGGATCGAGCTCTGGACGCGTCGTCAGGTCAGTCGCCGCCGTTCGAGGGCGAGCCCGCGAGGGCCTCGCGCAACGCGCGGCCGAGGTCGAGCGGCCGCCCTTCGATCACGAACGAGCCGTCCGGCTGCTTCTTGGACGAGTGCACCTTCACCCGCACCCGCCCCCCGGCGACCCCCGCCACCGCGCCGTCGATGCGCGACCCCGGCGGCGACGGGATCGTCGAGACGAGCACGATGGCGTCGTTCGAGACCGAGACGACCTCGGCGTGTCCGCCCTTCTCCCAGTCGATGCGCGCGCCCATGGCCGATGCCTCCGTCAGCCGCCCCGACGGGCGCGGCCCATCGCGGCGCGCGCCTCGCGCTCCGCCGTCTTCTTCGCGATGTCGGCCCGCTTGTCGTGGGTCTTCTTGCCGCGCGCGAGGCCGAGCTCCACCTTGAGCTTGCCGCCCTTGAAGTAGAGCCGGAGCGGAACCAAGGTGTAGCCCTCGCGCGCGACCGCCTCGTCGATGCGGTCGATCTCCCGCTTGTGGAGCAGCACCTTGCGCGAGCGGCGGGGCTCGTGGCCGAACACCGTCGCCTGCTCGAAAGGTGCAATGTACATCTGCTTCAGCCAGAGCTCGCCGTTCTCGACCGCGCCGTAGGCGTCGACGAGCTCGGTCTTGCCGGCGCGCACCGATTTGACCTCGCTGCCCTTGAGCACGAGCCCGCCCTCGAAGCGCTCCTCGACGGCGTAGTCGAAGGTCGCCCGGCGGTTCTTGACCACCAGGACCTCTTTCTTCTCGGCGCTGTCCTTCTTTGCGTCGGCCACGGCCCGGGGGGTATACCACGACCCCATGCCCTTCGTGCTCCCCGAGCCCAAGATCGAGAAGTGGGACCGCGCCACCACCGAGCCCCTCGCCGACTACGGCGTCTTCAAGGTCGTCCGCTACGGGATGCGCGATCCCGCCGGCGCCCCGCGGCGGCCGGTGCACTGCTTCGAGTGCCCCGACTGGTGCAACGTGATCGCGCGGACCCCGAGCGGCGAGATCGTGATGATCTGGCAGTACCGCTTCGGCACCGACTCGATGACCCTGGAGGTGCCGGGCGGCGTCATCGACCCCGCCGAGGAGCCGATCGCCGCCGCCCGCCGCGAGCTCCGCGAGGAGAGCGGGTACGAGGCCGATCGCTTCGAGCTCCTGTCGGTGGTCGAGCCGAACCCCGCGCTCCAGGGCAACCGCTGCTACACCTTCCTCGCCCACGGCGCGCGGCTCGCCGGGGAGACCGCCTTCGACGACCTCGAGGAGTGCGAGACCGTGCTCGTCCCCGAGCGCGCCTTGGGCGAGGTCATCGACTCGGGGCGGATCACGCACGCGCTCGTGGTCTCGGCGCTCGAGACCTACGCCCGCCGCGCGCTCCGCTGAGGCGGGCCGTCAGTCCCAGTCGTCGGCCGCCGGCGCCCCGCCCACCGGGGCGAAGGACATGCGCGACCGCTCGAGCATCTTCGACGAGCCGAGGGTGGCCCCGTCGAGCTTGCCCTCGACGAGCTCGTAGCCCATGAGCGCGAAGATGCGGCCGCGCGCGAAGATGGGCCGCGCGTTGCCGTACCAGTCGACGCACGAGGCGCGGCAGCCGTCGTGGTTCGACGTGAGCGGCGAGGCCGCGAGCGCGCCGAGCTCGGAGAGCTCGAGCGACTGGTGGCGCAAGAAGAGGACCGACGCCGAGCCCTCGCGCAGGTAGCGGGCGCCTTGGCCGCTCCCCTCGTTGCGGATGGGCAGGCCCACCATGCCCTCGCGCGGACCCTTGCCGGTCGGCTTGTAGAAGAACCCGTGGCTGCGGAGCTCGCCCTGCGACGCGTTCTTGCGCACGTACGAAGAGGCGGCGCGGGCCTGCTTGTCGAGGCCGATCGAGGTGAACACGAGGTCCTGGCCGCGCGAGCCCACGACCACCGCGTCGTCGCCCATCGGCTCGATGCGATCGACGCCCTGGTCGAGCGTGATCGTGGTCGGCTCGTCGCTCGCGGCGTAGCGCACCGCCACGAGCTGGCCCCCGCCCTTGTGCTGCCGCACGTAGCCGGCGCCGGCGCCGTAGAGGAGCCACGGGCCGACGAAGCGGTTCTGCACCGTCCAGCCGTCGGGCCGCGGCAGATCGCGGTAGCGCCGCGACGAGACCACCGGGACCCCGTCCGAGAAGAGCGTGCGCGGGACGCGCAGGAGCGCGGTCGCGCCCGCCGTCTTCTCGCTCGCGAACATGGCGTCGCCGTTCGACTGCGCGCGCACGAGCACGTTGAGCGCGCCCGACTCGTCCTCCTCGAACGAGAACTGGTCGGTGGGCATGCCCATCACCCGAGCGGCGGTGATCGGCGCCGCCTTGCGGGTGATCGGCAGCCTGGCGAGGAGGCCGCTCGGGCCGTTCGCGTCGGCGTGGCGCGCCCAGTCCTGCGCCCACACGTACACGTTCTCGGGCGAGACGTAGAAGACGCGGCCCGGCGGGCCGACGATGCCGATCGACTCGCAGGCGAACGTCGGCGCGCGGAGATCGCACGACGTCACGGTGTGGAGCGCCGCGTAGCCCGACGACGGCACCTCGTTCTCCATGCGATAGAGCTTGGTGACCGGCAGGGTGCGCTTGAAGTCGGTCGCCGCCGCCCCCTTCGTCCAGCGGCGCACCGCCGGGAAGCGCTCCATGGTGGCGGCGTCGTTCGCGTGGAGGTAGCTCGGCGCGTAGAACACGAGGCGCCCGTCGACGATGCGGCTCGCGTAGTTGCGCGCCGAGTAATAGTCGTTCGAGCGCAGGTGGTAGGTCGCGCGGTAGGTGAGCTGCCCGGCCCCGTCGATCTTGAAGAGGCCGAGCTCGGTGCCGCCGCGGGCGTAGCTGAAGCCCACCACCACGACGTCGTCCCCGTCGACCACCATCTCGTCGTACCAGGTGCCTCGCGGATCGAGGTCCGGGCCGAAGGCGTCGACCATCTTCGACAGGCGCGGGCGATCGCCGCTGAGCGACACGGTGAAGAGGCGCCCGCGACGCAGGACCACGAGGTGATCCTTGTGGAGCTTCACGATGTCGCCCTCGTCGACGTCGGCGTGCTGGTTGTTGGTGATCGACTCGGCCTTGTTGCCCTTGTCGGCGAACGACGTGGACGAGTCGGTGGCGCGCCCGCGCGCCGCTTGCTTGGACTCGGCGGCGGCCGCGGGGGCCGCCGGAGGGGACGGCATGACGGGGGAGGTCGTGGCCATCGGCGGAGCGCCGGCGTCGCCGGGGCCGTTCATCGGGTACGCGCGCGGGTTCGCCTTCCGCTGTTTGGCGAGCTCGTTCTCCTTCCACCGGGATTGGAAGGAGGCGAAGTCGTCCTCGTCCTTGAAGGCGACGAGCTTGCCGGTCGCGCCCTCGTCGTCGAACAGCCGCTCGGGCGGCGCCGGGCGAGGCGCCTCCGCGGTGGTCGCCACCGACGTGGAGTCGGTGCGTGTCGGCGTCGGCGGGACCTGGGAGGTGCGACACGCGACGACAGCGCCCCCGGAAGCGAGGGCCACGAGCGCAACCACCCCGAAGGACGCAGCTTTTCGCATGGGCCTCTGGGACGTACGAGCGGGGGAGAAGATTTGCCCGTTGTGTCCGAAAACCCACGCCGCTTGGACGTGGCGCCACGGGCCCTGGCGCGCGGCGCGAGAAATCGCGCGGATCCGAGGGCCGACGCTCGGCGCGCGCCGTGCATTCCAGCTCGCCATGATGCGCCGCGCCCCCGCCCTCGCCGCTCTCGCCCTCCTCGCCCTCGCCGGCTGCAGCCGCTCGGCGACCTCCCGCCAGGTCGTCGCCCGGACCTACGCCGAGCCCGACGCGTCCCGCGCCGCCGGCGCCGTCGCCGCCCGCGAGCAGGTGGGCGCGTACGTGTGGGTCCGCGAGGGGGACAAGACCGCGACCTACACCGTCGGTGAAGAGGGGGAGGTGCTCTCGTCGACGGAGGGGATCGCGCTGATGACCAGCCGCGGCGTCGCGCGCCTCCGCACGACGACGGTGCCGGTCAAGCGCAGCCCGTGCGCGTGGGACGCCGACGGCAACGAGCTGCCCAAGGACAAGCAAGCGCGCCCCGCGACGAAGGCCACGTTCGTCTCGATGCTCGCGCCCGAGGGGGGCGTGGTGCCGGTCGGCAGCGACGGGAGCGGTGAGCTGATCGATCGGACGACGACGAGCGAGGTGCTCGGCTCGGTGGGGCCGTACCTGTTCGTGCGCGAGACGGTGACGAACGACTTCTGCGGCAACTCCTACGACGACCGCGGAGCCCAGGTGATCGTGCGGGATCTCGAGGGCAACGTGGCGACGCGCATCGACCCCACCGAAGACGAGGCCAAGAAGCTGCGGGCCGCCGCCGACCGGGCGCTGCGGGCGCGCCCGAACGTCGAGCTCTACGACGAGCCCGAGATCACGGCGACCACCATCCGCTTCACCGGCGACAAGCTCGCCGTGAGCTACCAAGTGAGCGCCGTCACCTGCCACGGGTGCGGCGACAAGGCCTACTCGGCGTACACCCACAGCGTCGATCTCCCGGCGCCGGCGCTCCCGAAGGAGCTCGAGCCGTACGCGTCCGCGCCCAAGGCCGTGTCCGCGTTCCTCGCCGCGAACCCGGGGAAGAAGCTCGGCGGCTACTCCCTGCCGCCTCGCGGCCCGCGCGCCTGATCGCCGGCCGCCGCCGCGCCGACGAGCGAGCCCTCCGACCTGGAGGGCTCGTCGCCTTTTGTGCTCTCGGCGCCGCCGCCACCGGAC
>JAEUKG010001096.1 GCA_016794325.1 Myxococcales bacterium
GTCTTCCTTCTTCGCCTTCTTCTTCTTGGGCGCGGGCTCCTCGGCCTCCTCCTCGGGCTCGTCGCGCTTCTTGGCGACGATGAACGAGACGCCGACCGAGAGGAAGTAGAGGCCGACGAGCGCGCCCGAGACCGCGATCTGGCTCGAGATTTCGGGGCCGGGGGTGATGATGGCGCCGAGCGCGAACGACAGGATGATCGCCCAGCGGCTGAACTTGAGGAGCTGGCGCGGCGTGACGATGCCGGCCATCGCGAGGAACGAGATGAAGAGCGGCAGCTCGAAGACGAAGCCGAACGCGAGGAGCATCCGCGTCGTGAAGTCCATGTAGAACTCCATCGTCGGACGCGAGGTGAGCAGGGTCCCGGTCTCGTTGACGGGCCCGAGCAGCGAGAAGAAGTAGTTGAACGTGAAGGGGAACGCGACGTAGTACGCGAAGGCGACCCCCGACAGGAACAGGATCGTCGAGAAGAAGACGAAGGGGATGATGTACTTCTTCTCGCGGGCGTACAGGCCCGGGCTCACGAAGGCCCAGAGCTGGTAGAAGATGATCGGGATCGCGAGGACTATCCCGCCCGTGATGGCCAGCTGGAGATAGTTGACGAAGGCGTCGGCGGGCGCGAGCGTCTGGAGCTCGAGCGGGATGTTCGGGAAGTGGGCCTTCCACTCCTTCTCGTAGGGGACGATCAGCCAGGCGAGGAGCTTCACCCGGAAGGTCCAGCAGCCGATGGTCCCCACCAGCGTGCCGATCGCGGCGTAGAGGACGCGCTTGCGGAGCTCCTGGAGGTGCTCCCAGATCGTCATCTTGACGTCGGCCTCGGGCTCTTGGAGGTCGGTCGCGTCGCTCATGGCTCACCCGCCGCGGTCTCGGACGCCGCCGCCTTGGGGTCGGCCTTGGGGGGCGCCTCGGCGGCGGGGGCGCCGTCGGGCTCGGGCTTCGTGGTCGCGTCGCCCTCGCTCGCGGCCGCGTCGCCTCCCGCGGGGGCGGGGCTCGCCTCGGCCGTCGCGGCGTCGCTCGCGACCGCGGCCGCTCCGCTCTCGCTCGCCGCGTCGCCGCCGCTCGCCGCGTCGCCGCCGCTCGCCGCGTCGCCGTCGCTCGCCGCCGCGTCGCCGCCCTCGCTCGCGCTCTCGGCGTGCGGATCCTCGCGGGGCGGCAGCACCTGCGCGCGGTCGCCGAGCACGTAGAACGCGTCGCGGTCGAGCGCGGAGTAGGGGATCGTCCCGTCGTAGACGATGGCGGTGTCGGGCAGGCACGAGTAGCCGTCGGCGCCGTCGCGCGGGTACTCGCGATCGCGGTCGATGCGCAGGTCCTCGAGCCCGGAGAGCGCGCCGCCCGCCACGGCGGCCACGCCTGCGCCCGCGGCGGCGAGCCGGGGCACGTCGGCGTCCGCCGCGCCGCTGATGTCGACCGAGCGCTTCACGCTCTCGATCTCGCCGCGCGCGAGCTTGCGGATCTCCACGATGCTCTCGTGCAGGCCCTCGTTGTGGAGCACGTCGTCGATGCCGCTCTGGGCGCGCAGATCGCCCGCCATGCGGCGGAGGCGGCCGGCCCAATAGCCGAGCTTCTTCAGCACCTTGGGCAGGTCCTTCGGGCCGATGACCACGAGGGCCACCACCACGAGGACGATGAGCTCCGACATGCTGAAGCCGAACACGCCTCCAAGTTACCATAGCCCTTGCACTTTCCGGAGAAGAAGCTAACCCGGGTTCGGTGCTCCCCCTGCAAGCGACGACCCCGGAGGCGCTCGCGCTGCGAGTCCCCGGCGTCACCCTGGCCGAGGCCCGCAAGATCGTCTCGGCGGTGCAGCGGGCGCCGCTCGGCGAGGGCGAGGCGCGGCTCGGCCGACCGATCGACCAGGTCCGGGCGATCTCGCTCGCCGCCGTCCGGGCCGCGGGCTCGGTGCCGACGCTCCGGGTGGAGCGCGTCGCGCGGAGCGCGGTCGATCCGTTTGTGAAATACGCCCTCTCGGGCGAGGGCGACCTGCCCTTCGAGGCGGTGCGCATCCCGCTCGAGCGCGCCGGTCGGTTCTCGGTCTGCGTGAGCTCGCAGGTCGGCTGCGCGCTCGCGTGCGCGTTCTGCGCGACCGGGCGCATGGGCCTGCGCCGCAACCTCGCCGCGTGGGAGATCGTCGAGCAGGTGCGGGTCGTCCGGCAGGACCTCGCGCGCGAGATCCCGGGGGCGCGCGTCCACGGCGTCGTCTTCCAGGGGATGGGCGAGCCGCTCGCCAACCTCGACCGCGTGCTCGAGGTGATCGCCGTGCTCCGCGAGCCGAGCGCGCTCGCCATCGACGCCCGCGCGATCACCGTGTGCACGTCGGGCCTGCCGTCGGGGATCCGGCGCCTCGCGGACGAGGCGCCCAACGTCCGCCTCGGGCTGTCGATCGGCTCGGCGCGGCCCGAGGTGCGCCGCCGCTTGATGCCCATCGAGGAGAGCTTCTCGCTCGACGAGGCGATCGATGCCTGCGCGGAGCACACCACGAAGACGCGCAACGCGCCGCTGTGGGCCTACACGCTCCTCGCGGGGCAGAACGACGGGCCCGAGGACGCGGCCGCGCTCGCGGCGCGCGTGCTCGCGTTCGCGGCGCGCGTCGGGACGAGCCCGCGCCTGTCGCTCATCCCGTACAACGCGACCGCCGACGACGGGGCCGATCCCTTCACCCGCACGAGCGACGCCGCCGAGTCGTCGTTCCGCGACGCGCTCGCGGCGCACGGCGTCCGCACCCACAAGCGCTACAGCGGCGGCGGCGACGTCGGCGCCGCGTGCGGCCAGCTCGCCACCGCCCCGCGCGCGCCCCTT
>JAEUKG010001127.1 GCA_016794325.1 Myxococcales bacterium
GACGACGACCCCGGAGCGCGCCGCGTTCTCGATCGTGGCGGCGGTCGCGAAGGGGTCGAGATCGACCGCCCGCACGCGCGCGGCGCCGGCGCGGGCGGCGGCGATGGCCACGAGACCGCTGCCCGAGGCGAGGTCGACGACGCTGCGCCCGCGCACGTCGATGACGCCGTCGAGGATCAGGCGGGCGAGGGCGATGCCCCCCGGCCACGCGAACGCCCAGAACGGGGGCGGGAGATCGTGGTCGTCGAGCCAGGCTTGGGTCGCGTGCCAGAGCGGGTCGACCTCGGCGGCGAGGTGGAGCTCGATCTCGGGCACGAGCGGCGGCGCGGCGAGCGCGGTGTGCTCGAGCACGAAGCGGCGGCGCGCGCCGTCAGTCGCCACCGACGGTCGCCCGGAACGCCGTGCCCTCCCCCGACAGCACGTATTCGCCGTCGGAGGCGGCGATGAAGACCGCGGTGCCCTGGGCGAGCGGGACCGCCGCGCGACCGCACTCGAGGAGCATCGACCCCCTCACCGACAGCAGGATCTCGGGGCCGCGGCGGAGCGGGCGGGCGCTCTCGCGCGCCGACAGCTCGATGCGCGACAGGCGAAAATCCGGCGCGGGCGTGACGTAGGCGCGCTCGTGGGGGCCCGCGGGGCGCGGCGCGAGCTTGTCGACGCGGTGCGGGTGGAAGTCGAGCACGCGGAGGAGCTCGGGCACGTCGACGTGCTTCGGGGTGAGCCCGCCGCGGAGCACGTTGTCCGACGAGGCCATGATCTCGACCGCGGTGCCGCGCAGGTATGCGTGCAGATTCCCAGCATCGAGGTAGATCGCCTCGCCGGCGGAGAGCTCGACGTGATGGAGGAGGAGCGCCGTGACCGCCCCCACGTCGCCGGGGTAGAGCTCGCCGAGCTGCCGCGCCCACCCGCACTCGCGCGCGAAGGGCCCCTCGTAGCGCGCGGCCGCGCCGAGGGCGTCGGCGGCGACGGACGCCGCGGCGGGCCGCGGGAGGGTCATCAGGCCCTCGAACGCCTGCCGGAGCGCGGCCGCGGGGTCCGATCCGCGCAGGGCGCGGACGGTGGGCTCGAGCGAGGTGGCGCCGAGGTGCACGAGGGCGTCGAACAGATCGGCCGTCGCGATCGGATCGCGGAACCCGCACAGCGCCTCGAACGGCCCGAGCGCGCAGAGGAGCTCGGGCTTCGCGCTCGCGTCTTTGTAGTTGCGGGTCGGCGCGTCGCGGGGGACACCCCGGCGCTCTTCGTCGTCGAAGCCCGCGCGCGCTTGCTCCACCGAGGGGTGCGCCTGGAGGCTGAGCGGCTGCGCCGCCGCCAGCACCTTGAGGAGGTACGGGAGGCGCGCGCCGTAGCGCTGGACGACGGGCGCCCCGAGCGTCGGCTCGGGCGCGGCCTCGATGCGGTCGAGCAGCGTCTCTTCGGGCGACGACTCGATGCGGGACGGCGCGACCGGGTGCGCGCCCATCCAGAGCTCGGCCTCGGGGCCGGTGGGGCCCGGGCGACCGGTCAGCTCCGCGAGCGCCGTCCGCGAGCCCCACGCGTACGGCTGGATGGTGCACGTGAGGAGCTGCATCGCTGGATCGGGATATCACGCCGGCCTGACGGACGCGACGATTGGCGCGCGCGGTCAATCCGCCTTACGTGCGCGAGCGGCCGCGCTCGGTAGCGTTCGCAGGGCCATGCACGCTCGCGCCCTCCTCGCCTCGATGTTGATCGGCGCGCTCACCTTCGGGTGCGGCGCCGACGCGAACGCCCCCAGCGCGCCCGTGAGCGCGAGCGCGACGCCCGACGCGAGCCGCGACGGCGCGAGCGCGCCGGGCCCGGGGGGCGCTCCCGACGCCGGCGCGGACGCGAGCGCCCCCGCTTGCGAGGGCGCGGCGGCCGGAGGCACCGCGAAGCGGTCGCTCGACGTCGGCGGCCGCGAGCGCTCCTTCGTGGTGCACGCGCCGGCGGCGGCCCCGACCGCCCCGCGGCCGCTCGTCGTCGCGCTCCACGGCTTCACCGAGACCGCGGAGAAGATGCAGGAGATCACGCACCTCGACGAGGTGGCCGACGCCCGCGGCTTCGTGGTCGCGTACCTCCAGGGCCTCGGCAACAGCTGGAACGCTGGGGCGTGCTGCGGCACCTCGGCGGCGACCAAGGTCGACGACGTCGCCTTCGTGGAGGCCGCGGTCGCGGCGATCGCGAAGGACCACTGCGTCGACCCGCGGCGCGTCCACGCGGTCGGCTTCAGCAACGGAGGTTTCCTCGCGCACCGGCTGGGGTGCGAGGCGTCGGGCACGTTCGCGGCGATCGGCGTGGTCGCCGGGCAGATCGGCGTCCCCGTCGACGAGTGCAAGCCGACCCGCCCCGTCGCGGTGGTGCAGGCCCACGGCACGTCGGACCCGGTGGTCCCGCTCCGCGGAAACCCGGTGCTCTCGTTCCGCCCCACCCAAGAGACGATCGACGCGTGGGTGGCGAAGAACGGCTGCGATCCGACCGCGGCCGCCCCCGTCGCGAAGGGCGACGCGAGCTGCGCCCGCTGGTCGAAGTGCAGCGGCGGCGCCGACGTGGAGCTCTGCACCGTCGACGGCGGGGGCCACGACTGGTTCGGCGGCGGCAGCGCATGGGGAAAGTCGGGACCGCCCGCGGGGTTCGTCGCGACGCTGCACCTCGTCGACTTCCTCCTCGCCCACCGTCGACCTTGAGCGCCCCGCGCGGAACGTCGGCCGGGGAAGCGTCGCGACGCCGTCGAGCGTTCGTAGCCGTGTGCGGTGTAGACTCCCCCGGGTGAGAGCCCTGCGACGCGCCCACGTGGTCCAGGCGTTGGGCGTCCTCGCCGCCGCCGCCGCGTGCCGCACCGCGGCGACCACCTCCCCGGCCGAGCCGAGCCCGCGCCCGCCGGCGAGCGCCGACGCGCGCGACGCGACCCCGCCGCCCGAGCGCCCCACATCCGTGCAGAATGCACCCATCGAGGACGCGGGGGCCGGCGACGCGGCCCCGGTCGAAGACCCCATGGCCGGGCACGCGTCGACCAAAGACGAGCTCCGCGCGCTCTTCTCGATCAAGGAGCTCGGGCCCAAGGAGCGGGCGGTGGTGCTCCCCGAGAGCTTCTTGTCGCAGATCCTGGGCGCCGACGATCCACGGCACGTGAGCCAAGGCAACCGCGCCATCGCCGAGCACACCATCAGCCGCGCCGCGTGCCTGCGCGGCCTCGCGGGTGTGGAGATCCAGACCGCCGAGCAGCGGGCCGCCTGCGGCGGCGCCGAGAACATGGTCCCGGTCCACTTCAAGGACAAGGCGGCCACCTTCTGCGTCGACGTCTTCGAGTTCCCGAACAAGGCGTGCGAGCTCCCCTTCGTGTGGGTGCCGCCCACCTACGCCAAGAAGCTCTGCGAGCTCCAGGGCAAGCGCCTCTGCGCCCAGTGGGAGTGGCAGCTCGCCTGCCGGGGCGATCCCGCCGGCGGCCCCGACCGTCGCTACGCCTACGGCGACAAGCTCGACCTCACCGCGTGCCACACCAACAAGCCGCACCGCAAGCCGTGCAACACGCTCGCCGCCGACAAGGCGTGGGCGACGTGCACCACCGACACCGAGCCCGCGGGGTCCTTCCCCCAGTGCCGCTCGCGGTTCGGCGTCTTCGACCTCCACGGAAACGTCGCCGAGATCATGATGCGCCGCGACGAGACCGGCGCGGTGGTGAGCCAGCTCAAGGGCAGCGCCTGGTTCTACACCGAGGTCGCGCACGAGCCGGGGGCGCCCCCGAAGCCGGGGTCCTTCGTGGAGACGTACCCCGACACCTGCAACTTCGACCCGCGCTGGCACGTGGAGTCGATCGACACCGCCTGGCACGTGAACTACCACCTCGGCTTTCGTTGCTGCAAAAGCGTGCCCTGAGCCAGAGCTTGCTACACTGACGCCGAATGGGTCGCGGCGAGCGCGTGCTCCTCGGCATCGGCGGCTTCTTGCTCGCCGTCTTCATCGGAGGCCAGATCGGCACGCGCCTGATCGCCCCTCGAGCCCAGGAGGAGGCGAAGAAGCCGGTCGTGCCGAGCGCGCTCGCGGCGCCGATGCTCACCGCGCCGAAGATCCACTGCCCCGTCGACACGATCCCCGGCGGAAACCAGTGCTTTCCGCTCCTCAAGGACGACACCGAGGGGGTGACCCTCATCGCGATGCCGGGCACCCGGCAGATCCAGGGGATCACCACCCAATACGAGCAGATCCCCAAGGGTCCCGACCGGCCCGACGACTACGAGCTCTACGTGTATCCTGCACCTCCGGGGCTCCCCGGCGGGCGCTCGGTCGGCGCCGGGTACGACCTCGACAAGCCCGAGTCGGAGCGGCGCAAGATCTCCGCGGCGCTCATCGGCCACGGCGGCGTCGACGTGCCGGGCATGCGGGGCACGCCGCTCAAGGTGGTCGCGATCGAGCGCCAGGTGGGCGAGGCGGAGGTCCTCTTCGCGGGCACGCTCTGGGGCAACACCGCGATCTTGCGCCACTCGCGGCGCGAGGGCGTGCAGAACCGCGACTACATCCTCATCTTCGCCCACATGGACGGCTTCGGCCCGCGCACCGTCGTCGGCGCCACGCTCGCCGACGGCGAGGTCGTCGGCACCCTCGGCGACACCGGCTCGACCCCGGGCATGACGCACCTCCACCTCGAGGTCCGCCGCGGTCGCGAGGGCATCGACGTCCGCGAGCTCGCGCAGAGCCCGAGCCCCGGGCCCGCGCTCCTCGGCGAGACGATCGTGTGCGATCCGCGCAACGTGCTCCCGCTGCGGCGGCGGTGAGCGGGGGCGCCGCTCAGCCGCCGAAGACGAGGCCGCGCGCTCCCGACCGCACCGCGTCGCCGAAGCGCTTCACCTCCTCGAGGCGCGCTTCGGGCAGCGGGCCCTCGAGCACTCCGCGGGCGTCGGCCTCGAGCTCCGCGTACGTCTTCGCGCCGACGAGCGCGACGTCCACCGCGTCGTGGCCGAGGGCGAAGCGGTAGCACTCGGGCGCCGTCATCGGCGCGAGCCCGCCCGCGGGCGCGAGGAGCGCCCCCCAGCGGGTCGCGGTGTAGGCGACGACCCCGGGGCGCCGCTCCGGGAGCGTCGCGAACACCTCGCGCTCCGCGCCCCGGTGGGCCGCGTTGTAGCGGAGCATGAGGACGTCGAGGTCGAGCTCGTCGACGAGCCTGCGCGCCATCGGCCGGTCGTGGCACGAGATCGCGAGCGCGCGCGCCTTGCCGTCGGCCTTCAGCTTCTGCATCGCCGGCCAGGTCTTCCCGGTGACGTAGAAGTGGGCCTGGACCCAGAAGAGGTGGAACACATCGATGTATTCCACACCGATTTCCTTCGCGTCCTTGGCCCACGCGCGCTCGACCCCCCAGCCGGTCGGGATCGGCGCGCCCATCGCGATGACGAGGTCTTCCCGGTGCCCGGCCGCGACGAGGCGCTTGAGCCCGGCGATCAGCGGCTTGAAGCGCGGGGTGACGAAGAAGTAGTTCACGCCCAGCTCGTGGTAGGCCCGCTCCACGCCGTCCGCGTCGATGCCGAAGCCGCCCGCGAGGCCGAGCCGGCTCGCCGAAATGCCCGTCCGCCCGAGCGCCCTTCGTGGCAACATGGATCCAGGCTACCACCGGCGAGGGGTTCGGGTTTCGATGCGTTGGCTCATCGCACTGGAAGACGAGGACGAACGCAAGTCGGTCACCGAGGCGCTCTTTCACCTCGGCGTCGACTACGTCGAGGCCGCGACCTACGACGCGGGCGTGGGCGAGCTCCGCCGCGGCCGCTTCGACGTCGTGCTCGCGCGCAAGACGCGCCGCGAGATCGCCCTGCTCGCGTTCGTGCGGGAGGTGCTCGCCCTCGCCCCGAGCGCGCGCGTGGCCGTCGTCGGGGGGCGCCCGGTCGACGACCCGCGGGTGATGAAGCTGGGCGAGGGCGCGGCGGAGGCGGTGGTCGAGGAGGCGCTGATCAAGCTCGGCGTCACCCCCCCGAGGGCGCTCCGCTACAAACACGCCCGCGAGGTCCTGGAGCGGCGCACGTGGCGCGCCTCGCTCGCCCACGACGGCCGAGGCCGCACCGGGTACTTCGCGCAGATGACGATGCCGGTCACCGAGGGCGGGCCCCGCGCCGAGCTGCAAGACTGGGTGCTCCGCGCGCGCGACGTGAAGGGCGACGGCATCGCCACGATGAGCGACACCGGGCTCGGCGAGGAGCTCCCGTTCGCGTTCTACGACGCGCCCGACGTGCTGCCCCTCACCGAGGTCGCGGCGCGGGGCGGCCTCCCGCTCCCGCTCGACGAGACGTTCGCCCTCGCGCTGCCGCTCGCGGCGGCGCTCCATCATTTGCATGATGCACGCGTCACGCACGGCGCGGTGCTGCTGTCGACGGCCTCGATCGAGCGCTCGGGGCGCTTGTGGCTCGCTGGCGCGGGCCTCGGCGGGTTCGGCGAGCGGCTGCGGCCCCACGTCCGCGACGCCCGGTGGGAGCTCCCCTATTCGGAGCACGAGAGCGCACCCGAGGTCGTGATCGACGCCGCCCTCCCTGCCCCCACCGCCGACGTCTACCAGTTCGGCGCGGTGGTCTACGAGCTCCTCACCGGCGTGCACCCCGCCAAGCGGGAGGACCCGTTCGAGACCTACAAGGCCCTCCTCGAAGGCGACATCCAGGACGCGCGCGACCTCGACGGGACGATCCCCGCCGGGCTCGCCGAGCTGCTCAAGGCGTGCCTCGCGCGCGACCCGAAGCGGCGCCCCGCGAGCGGCCGCGAGCTCCTCGCGCGCCTCGAGCGCGCGGTCCCGCGGCCGTCGTTCTTCGCGCGGCTGTTCGGGGGGACGTTCGAGCCCGAGGCCCTCTCCCGCCGCACCGCCGACCGCGCGGCGGGCGGCGGGTCCGCCAATCCGTGAGCGCTGCCGCTATTTCTTGAGCAGCTTGAAGGCGTGGGTCCAGCGCCCCTGCGAGATGCCGGGGATGCACCACAACATCGCGAGCGGCTCGATCGCGCGCGCGGCGGTGGACGCGCCCATGTCTTCGGCCTCCCAGCCGAACTGATCGAGGATCGCCAGCACCTGCTTCTTGGCGCCCGCGTCGTCCCCGCAGATGAACATCGTCGGCTTCTGGCCGCCGAAGTCCGGGCTCACCATGAAGGCGTTGCCGACGCAGGAGAAGGCCTTCACGAAGTGGGCCTTCGGGGCCTTCTTCTGGAGCTGCTCCATGAGCGACTCGTTCGGCCCGGTGAAGTACTTGATGACGCCGTTCTCGGGGGCGGCGTCGGCGATCGGGTTCGTCGCGTCGAGCACCGCCTTGCCGTCGAGGCCGTCGCCGCACATGCCGACCGCCTCGAGCGCGGCCCCGCCCTTCACCGCGAGGACGACGACGTCGGCCCACTTGGCGGCGTCCGCGAACGTGGCCGTCTTGGCCCGGTCGCCGGCCTTGCCCTTCCACTCCGCGAGCTTGCCCGGGTCGCGCGATCCCCGCGTGACCTCGTGGCCGAACTTGAGGAAACCGTTGGCGAGCGTCTCGCCCACCACACCCGAACCGAGGACCGCGACTTTGCTCATGCGCCGCATGATGGACGGCGGCGCGCGCGCGCGTCAACGGGGCGCGGGCGCGCGACCGTCGACGCGCACGGCTGGGCTCACTTCATTTCGACGGCGTGGCAGCCCGCGCAGCCGAAGCCCTGGTGGGTCTGCGGATCGTAGGGCTTCTGCCCCATCGCCGCCGCCATCTCCGGCACCACGACCTCGGCCATGAACTTCGAGACCGCCGGCTTCTCGGCGAAGGAGGTGATCTTGCCGTCCTTCATGGTGAGCTTGGGGAGGTGGTCCTTCGGCGCCTTGCCCTCGCCGTGGCAGGTCTTGCAGCCGAACGAGGCGTAGCGGCCGCCGTCGTGGGCCTGGAAGACCTTGCCCATGCGGGGCGAGACGTTCTGCGACATGAAGGCGACCTTCTCCTGCTTGGTCGCGTCGGCCTTCCACACCGCGCCGCCGCTCGCGGGCGCGCTGGAAGCGGTCGACGCCGGCGTGGTCGCCGAGGCCGAGGCCGACGGCGCGGAGGAGCCGGCGCCCGACGGCGACTCGGCAGGCTTGTCGCCGCCACCGCACGCGGCGACGGCGAGGGCGACGGACACGAACGCGGCGGGCACGAGGGTCAGGCGGAGGTGCATGGCGGGGCGATTACCAGCCCGCGCCCAGCGACGCACGAATTGCGTGCGGAATTCACTGTTCGTCGTGGAACAACAATTCGCGCGAGGTCACTTCTTCGGCTTGAGGTTGGCCTCGAAGAACTCCACCGTGCGCCCGAGCTCGATGACCTTGTTCTCGCGCTTCTGCGAGCCGTGCCCCTCGTCGGGGAAGATGATGAGCTTCGTGGTCACGCCGCGCTTCTCGAGGGCGTCGTGCATCTGGATCGCCTCCCCGACCGGCACCCGGGGGTCGGTCGCGCCCTGGATGAGGAGGAGCGGCGCCGAGAGCTTGTCGATGTGGGTGACGGGCGAGAGCTTCACCAGCGCGTCGCGATCCTTGTCGAGGTCGCCGTATTCGGAGGCCCGGAGCTTGCGGCGGTACGGCGCGGTGTTCTGGAGGAACGAGACGAGGTTGCTCATGCCGACGATGGCGACCCCGGCGTCGTAGGCCCCGGCGAACATCGTCATCCCCACGAGGGTCGAGTAGCCGCCGTAGCTCCCGCCCATGATGCCCACCTTGGGGGCCGTCTTGTCGGCGCCCGCCCAGGCGGTCCTCACGTATTTCGAAGCGTCCTCGATGTCGGTGATGACGTCGAGGCGGCGCGGGCCGTCGTCGGCGTGCAGCCACGACTTGCCGTAGCCGTCGGAGCCGCGCACGTTCGGCTCGACGTAGACGAAGCCCGCGTCGACGAAGATCTGGGCGGTGGTGCTGAACCCGGGCCGCGTCTGGCCCTCGGGGCCGCCGTGGAAGTGCACGACCACCGGGCACGGCGCGGGGCGAGAGGCGCCGGGCTCGCAGCCCGCCGGGCGCCGCACGAACATCGGGATCTTCACGCCATCCCTGGCCGGATAGTGCTCGAGGGTCGGCGCCGCGAACCGCGACACGTCGACCTCGGGGGTCGACGGCACGAACCACTGCACCAGCGCCTTCGTGTTCCAGTCGTAGAGCCAGGTGACGCTCGGCTTCTTCGCGCTCGAGGCGGCGAGGGTGACGTAGCGGCCGTCGGCGGACGCGGCGCCGAACGACACGTGGTCCATGTCCTTGAACGGCGGGATCTCGAGCTCCTTCAGCGTCTTGGCGTCGAGGGCGCGCGCGCGGGTGTAGCCGCCGTCGTTGTACGAGAGGTAGACGCGCAGGCGCTTGCGGTCGTGCCCCATCGACTCGACGTCCATCTTCACGTCGGGCGTGACCGGCGACAGCTCGCCCGAGCCGCGCTTCCACCGGTAGACGCGCCGGAACTCGCCGAGCTTGGCGGTGCGGACCAGGATCTCGCCGGGGTCGGCCCCGTACATCGCCTGGTACTCCTCCTTCTCGTTCTGGCCGAAGAGGGGGGTGAGCTTCTTCGTCGCCTCGTCGTACTCGTACTTCTCGCTGGTGAGCGCGCCGGTGGCCTTCGACAGGAGGAGCTTCTTGCCCGCCTCGTCGTGGTCTTCGATGCTCCAAAGGCCGTCGTCGGTGAAGAAGGTCTCGCCCTTCTTCTCGACGAGGTCGTACCGGTAGAGCGCGTACGAGTCGCTCTTGAGGGCGTTGGCGCGGAAGTAGACGTACCGGGAGTCGTCGGTGACGTGCTCGAAGAACACCTGCACCTTCGGCCGGTGCATGATCTCGACGAGGGGCCCGCCGTCGGCCGACAGGACGTAGAGCCCCGGGTTCTCCTCGCCCTTCTTGTCGCGCGAGACGAGGAGGTGCTTGCCGTCGGGGGTCACCGAGGCGAGGCGGGTGACGTCCTCGCCACCGGTGAGCTGGACCGGGAAGCGGCGCGGGCCGTCGAGCTTCCAGACCTGGAACGTGCCCGTCACGTTCCATGCAAAATACATATTCTTGCCGTCGGGCGACACGCGGCCGCCGACCGGGGCCCGCACGTCGAGCATCGCCTGGATGCGCCGGCTCACGTCGCTCGGCAGCGGCGTCGGCGCGTATTTGGCGAGGAGCTCGGGGGGCACGCTCTCGGCGCCGTGGCCGGCGTACACCGCGGACGAGGGCGCCGACGCCGCGTGGGCGGGCGCCGCCGCCGCGCTCGCGACGGTGGTCGCCGTCGGCCTCGCGGTCGTCACCGGCGGGATCGCCTCGGGCTCCTTGGGGGCGCAGGAGAGCGGCGAGAGGGCGGCGAGCGCGACGAGGCTGAGGTGCCGAGGCTTCATCGCGCCCGTCATACCACGCGTCCGGGACGCGAGCGACGGACCGAGGGTGCTCGGGAGGGCGCGGTCGCGTACGCTCGACGGCGGTGAGCCTCCCCGTCCTCGTCTTGATCCACGCGCCCTGGGAGACGCCGGCGCTCGTCGACGTCGCGCTCGGCGACATCCCCGTCGAGCGCCGGTGCGTCGTCGACGAGCGCGAGCCTGCGCTCCCCCGCGCGTCCGCGCTCGGGGGCCTCGTGGTGATGGGCGGCCCGCAAGACGCGGACGACGACGCGCGTCACCCCGGGCTCGCGGCCGAGCGGCGGCTCCTCGCGGAGGCCACCGACGCCGGCGTGCCGACCCTCGGCGTGTGCCTCGGGATGCAGCTCCTCGGGCTCGCGCTCGGCGCTCGGCTCCACCTGCGGCACGGCGTGGAGATCGGCTTCGCGCCGGTGGACGGCGCGCCGGGCGTCGCGTCCGACCCCGTGCTCGGCCCGATGTTCGCGCGGCCGGAGGCGACCTTCCTCCACTGGCACTCCGACGCGGTGGAGCTCCCCGCCGGGGCCGAGCTCCTCGCGTCGACGGCCGCGACGCCGGTGCAGGCGTTCCGCGCCGGGTCCGCCCTCGGCGTGCAGTTTCATCCCGAGGCGGATAGTGCGCTCCTGGGCGCCTGGCTCGCCACGCCCGAGATGACGCGCGGCCTCGGCGAGGGCGCCGTCCGCCGCGCGCGCGAAGACGGCGCGCGCTTCTTGCCGGAGCTGCGAGGCCCCGCGCTCGCCGGGCTCGAGGCCATCGCGTCCGCGATCCGCGCGCGCCGCGAGCGCTGAGCGCGTGTATGCTCGGCGCGCCATGAGACACCGCTTCGCCGACCCGAAGAGCGCCCGCGAGGTCCGCGCGCGCAAGCCCGTCCTCGCCGCGATCGACCGCTTCTGGAAGGCGTTCGCCCGCCGCACGAAGGACCTCGACGATCTCTTCTCGAGCAAGAAATCCTGGGACCTGCCCGCGTGGATGGAGGATCACCTCGGCCGGGTGAGCCCCGCGCTCATGTGGGAGTACGGGCCCGCGCTCCGGGGTGATGGTCACCGGCTCGTGATCACGAGCGAGTCGGAGATCGGGCTCCGACCGCTCGTCGATCTCGTGCTCGCGCGCGCCCCGAAGATCCGCGGCTGGGACTTCCTGCCGCACCGCCCGCGCGAGCGGGCCTCGCTCCTCGCGCCGACGGTGGAGGCCCGGACCGGCAGGCCGCTCCCCGCGATGCGCGTGAAGGTGGAGCCGCGCGAGGACGCGATCGCGCTCCGCTTCGAGGTCGCCGGTTGTCGGGGCCCGCGCGACGACAAGGCCCTCTCGGCGGCGTGGGTGGCGGCGGAGACGCTCCTCGGGGAGGCCGCGGTCGAGACGTGGATCGCGGCGATCGAGGTCGCGCCTCTCGCGAAGCGGGCCCCTCGGGGGGCGGTCGCGCCCGCCGGCCTCGCGCGCGCGTTCGACGCCGCGGTCCGCGCGCTCAGGGCGGAGCTGCCGAAGCGGCGATCCTCGCGGCTCGGAGCGGGCTCGAGCGCGGCGCTCATCGAGGTCGAGCCCCGGGGCAAGGGCGACTTCCCGGGCCGATCCGACGGCTTCGTCTTCGTGTCCGCGCGGCCCGAGATCCTCGTCGCGGCGGCGCGGCCCGGCGTCTTCGACTCGGCGCGCTTCTCGCGCTTCGGCGAGCGCTTCGCCTACGTGAAGATCGACGGATCGAAGGGCCTCACCGGCTCCGACTTCGGAGACCGCGACGACGTCGAGCAGGCGCTCGACCGCGCGCTCGGCCCGAAGAAGCTCGGCGCGGTCTTCGGCGGGGGTACGGGCCTCCGATACTCCTACGTGGACCTCGCGCTGACCGATCTCGATCGCGGCGCGCGCGCTGCGGCGGCGGCCCTCCGCGCGGGGAAGATCCCGAAGCGCACGTGGATCCTCTTCTTCGACGACGCGCTCCAGGAAGAGTGGGTGGGCGTGTACGACGACACCCCCGCCCCGCCCGCGGCGCGCTGACGGCGCCTCGAAATCCGTCGCAGGAGCGGGTACGCTCGACGACGCCATGGCAGAGACACAGCTCGCGTGCCCTCGGTGCAAGGCCAACCTGTTCGGCGCCAAGGCGGGCGCGAACGACGTGTACGGCTGCGGCGCGTGCGGCGGCGTGTGGCTCGACGCCGGCGCGTCGCAGGCGATGGCCGAGGGGCGAGGAGCCGCGATCCTCGACCTCTCGGACCGCGCCGACGCGAACAAGCCAACGGCGCGGCCCTCGCTCGAGGCCACCGCCTACTGCCCCTTGGACGGGCTCCCCCTCACGCGCCGCGACGTCGCCGGGGTGGAGCTCGACTGCTGCGATCACGGCACGTGGTTCGACGCCGGCGAGGCCCGGCGCGTCGCCGAGGGCTACCGCGCGTGGCAGGCCCGACGTCACGCGGCGGCGGCGGTGCAGCCGGCCGCGGCGATGGTCGCCGACAACGACCCTGCGACGACCGCGACCGCGGTCGAGGTCGGCGTGGGGGCGCTCGAGGTCGGCGTCGGGATGCTCGACGTCTTCGTCTCGATCCTCTCGATCATCGACTGAGCCCCGCGGCCCCGCGCCGCCTCACAGCACGCCCAGCCGGCGCTTGACGTCGTCGAGCCGATCGCGCGCGATGGGGACCTTGGTGCGCGCGGCGTTGCCGAGCACGGCGAGGTACTTGCGGTCGCTCTCGTGCTCGAGCTCCACGATCCGGCCGACGTTCACGATGGCGCTGCGATGAACGCGCACGAACGCGTCCGGATCGAGGCGCTCCGCGAGCCGATCGAGGCTCTCGTCGGAGAGGAGCTCCTTGCCGTCGACGAGGATGGCCGCGTAGTCGTCCTGGGCGAGGACGGCGTCGATGCGCGCCGTCTCGAAGACCACGTAGCGAGCGCCCACCTTCACCGCCATGCGCGGCGCCCGCTGGCCCACGTGGGCCTGGACGGCGCGGGCGTCGGCCGCGGCCGGGGTCAGGCGCGCCCGGGCGCGCTCGATGGCGACCTCGAGGCGCTCGCGCGCGATCGGCTTCACCAGGTAGTCCACCGCCGCGAGGTCGAACGCGCGGAGGGCGTGCTCGTCGTACGCCGTCGCGAAGATCACCTTGGGGCCGCCCGGCCCGAGCTGTGCGGCCACGGATAGTCCGTCGAGCTCCGGCATCTGGACGTCGAGGAACACGAGGTCCGGCCGGAGCTCGGCGATCTTCTCGAGCGCCTCGACGCCGCTCTGGGCCTCGCCCACCACCGTCACCCCCGCGAGGCGGGCGAGCATCCGCCCGAGGCGCGACCGCGCCGGGGGCTCGTCGTCCACGAGGAGCACCGACAGCGGCGCGGTCACGGCGCCTCGGGGCGCGGCGCGCGCGCGGGAAAGGTGATCTCCACGCGGGTGCCGCCGCCCTCGCGCTCGCCGAGGACGAGCGCGCCCGCGCCGCCGTAGGTGAGGGCGATCCGCTCGCGGCAGTTCTCGACGGCGGTGCCGCTCCCCCGCGCGGTGGACGCGCCGAGGCCGACGCCGTCGTCCTCCACCACCGCCTTCACGTTGCCTCCCTCGAGCGCCACGTCGAGCTTCACTGTACCTCCCCGGGCGCGGGGCGCGATCCCGTGTTTGACCGCGTTCTCGACGAAGGGCTGGAGCACGAGCACCGGCACCTCCACCGCGGCGGGGTCGAGGCCGGGGCCGACGGTGACGTCGAACACCAGCCGATCGCCGAAGCGCGCGCGCTCCACCTCGAGGTAGGCGGTGCACAGCCGGAGCTCGTCGGCGAGCGGGTGCCGTGAGGCGCGGGCCGAGCGCAAGACGCCGCGGTAGAGATCGGCGAGCTGCACCACCACCTCCTCGGCGCGCTCGGGGTCCTCGGGGATGAGCGCGGCCACCGTGTTCAGCGCGTTGAAGAGGAGGTGCGGGTTCATCTCCGCGGTGAGCGCCGAGAGCTGGGCGGTGAGGCGCTTGTTCTCGAGGTCGCGGATGCGGGCGGCCGCCGCTTGCTCGGCCTCGCGCGCCTGGCTGCGGGCGCGCGCCAGGAAGAAGAGGAGCGTCATCACCAGGCCGAAGCCGACGCCGACCCGGTACGCGGCGAAGTCGGGGCCGCGCCACTCCACCCCGAGGGCGCGGGTGACGGCGCCGGCCGCGGCGAACGACACCGGGAGCGCGGCGGGCATGATCGCGGCCGAGACCGCGAAGCTCCACCCGAGGCTCCGCTTGGGCTCCGCGAGGCCGCGGCGCGCGTAGATGGCGCGGTCGATCCGCCGCACCACCATCACCCCCGCGAAGCAGAGCGTCATCGTCACGTCGGCGATGAACGTCGCGACGAGCCAGCTCGGCACGAACGACCGCCCGCCGCCGAGCACGAAGGTGAACGCCGCCGAGATCAGCGGGTTGTAGAGCAGGAGGCCGGCGATGAGCGTCTGGCGCGTGCTCTTGGGCCGGAGGATGTCGACGAGCGACGCCATGGCGTGAGCGCGATCGTACCGCGGTTCGGCGGCGCTGTTCCGCGGCGGGCTCACGGCTTCTTGGTGAGCGTCTGGTGCATGAAGCGGACCGCCTGCCCCTTGTCGAGCTCGGTCACGAGCAGGCGCATGCGGTCGCCGTCGCGGACGATGGTGGTCGCGAAGGCCTGGCCGCCCGCGCGCTCCTCGTACGTCTGGCAGAGCCCGTTGTCGAAGCAGCGACCGCCGCCTTGCCCGTTGTTCGAGACGAGGCGGTAGCCGCGCGCGCCGCCGCCCTCGGTCTCCTGCCAGAACTCGACGACGCGGCCGCCCTCGAGGGTGACCTTGCCCTCGGTGCGGGTCTTCTGCGGGCCGACCGAGCGCCTGACCAGGGCGACGGTGAAGCCGCCGAGCTCCTTGCCGGACGCGTCGCTCGCGACGCCCGTTCCCTCCCACGCGCCGAGGCTGTCCGCCGTGTTGGCGCGCCCCTCGGCGGCGGGGGCGGCGGTCGGCTGCGGGGCCGAGCTCGCGACCGGCCGCGGCTCGGCGTCACCGGTAGCGGTGCTCTCGGGCGCGGTGCAGGCGGCGGTGGAGGCGACGAGGGCGAGGGCGAGGACGGCTTGGATCTTCATGGTATCGTTCCCTTTTCGGCTGCGGCGTGGCTCCGTGCCCCGCCGACGCAGATAGGGATAAGCCGCGCTCGCGCGCTTGTCCGGCGCCGCTCCGCGAACCGCCGGATGAGCCCCCCGAGCCGCCGGCATCGGGGGGTGAGCCGGCGGCGCAGGAGCGACGCGTCAGCGCTTCGCCGACTCGGCGAGCGCGCGATCGATCAGCTTCTTGAACTTGCCGTAGGGCTGAGCGCCGCTGATGAAGTAGCCGTTGATGACGAACGCCGGAGTGCCGGTGATACCCGCGTCGGTGCCGGCCTTGTCGTCCGCGTCCACCGCCGCCTTGTGCGCGCCCGTGTCGAGCGCGATCCGCCATCGGTCCATGTCGAGGCCGAGCTCCTTGGCGTAGCCGTCGAGGGCCTCGCGCTTCAGGCCGCCCTCCTTCTTCTGCGCCTCGTACAGCTTGTCGTGCATCTTCCAGAAGGCGTCAGGGCCCTTCTGCGCGTAGGCCTCGCGCGCCGCCTGCGCAGCGAGCGGCGCGTCGTGGTGCATCGGCAGCGGCTTGTCGCGCCACACGAGCCTCACCTTGTCGCCGTAGCTCTTCATGATCTCGCGGACCTGTTCCTCCACCCGGCTGCAGAACGGGCACTGGTAGTCGCTGAACTCCTGGATCACGACCTTCGCGTTCGGGTTGCCCCGCGAGGGGTTTCCGGCCGGCACCGCCACCAGCTTCTTCTCGGGTTCGGGCGGCCCCTTCGCGTCCCTCTGGAGCGCGTCGTAGATCGCGTCGGCGGGGGTGCCCTTGGCGAGCAGGGCCTCGGCCTTCTTGATCTCCTCGTCGATGATCGCGGTGAAGGTCGCCTCCGGCTGCGCGCCGACGATCCGACGACCGTTGACGAACATGTGCGGCGTGCCGCTCGCCTGGACGTCGTCGGCGAGATCCACGTCGGCCTCGATGTCCTTCTGGTGCTTCTTCTCCTTGATCGCTGCCTTCACCTTGGACACGTCGAGGCCCATGCCCGCCGCGATCTCGAGGAGGTCGTCGTCTTCGAGCTTCGGCTGGCGCTCGAAGAGCTTGTCGTGCGCCTCCCAGAAGCCCTTGTCGCCCTTCTGGGCGCGGGCCTCGAGGGCGAGCTCCGACGCAGGCTCGGCGCGCGGGTGGAACGGCAGCGGCTCGTGCTTCCACACGACGCGCACCTTGTCGCCGTATTTGTCGCGGAGCGACGACAGGGTCGGCTCGACGCGCTTGCAGAACGGACACTGGAAGTCGGAGAAGACCACGATCGTCGCGAGCGCCTTGGAGCTGCCGCGCGCCGGCGACGTGCCGATCGGCACCCGGTGCACCGTCGTCGAGTCGGTCTCCGGGTCCACGGGGGTGCGCTCGGCTCTCTTGTTCTCGCGGGACGCCTCGACGTAGAGGCGGTCCTTGGGCGTGCCCGACGCGAGCTTGGCGCTCGCCTTCCGGAGCTCGTCGTCGACGACGACCTTGAACTTGTCGAACGGCTGCGCGCCCGACAGCGCCACGCCGTTGACGTAGAACGCGGGCGTGCCGTTGACGCCGACCTTCTTCGCGAGCTCGTGGTCCTCGTCGACCTTCTTCGCCGGGCGCCTCGAGGCGAGCTCGGCCTTGAATCGCGCGGGGTCGACGCCGGCGCCCGCGGCCCAGCGCTCGTAGCTCTCGGGCGACAGGCTCTGCTGGTTCTTGAACGCGACGCCGTGGAACTTCCAGAACGCCTCGCTGCCCCCGAGATCGAAGACGGCCATCGCCGCCTCGGCGGCGGGCTTGGCCTTCTCGTGGAACGAGAGCGGCTCGTTCTTCCAGATCACGCGGACCTTGTCGGGCCCGTACGTGCTCTTCACCTGGTCCACCGTGCCCTCGACCCGCGAGCAGAACGGGCACTGGAAGTCGGAGAACACGACGATGGTGACCGGCGCCGAGCGGCTCCCCCACACCGGGTCGCGGCTCGAGACCGGGATCGGCGACTCGTCGTCGCTCCAGGCCACGGCCGGCCGTTCGGCGGCGATGCCTCCGCCGCCCTGCTTCGCTCGATTCTGGTCGTAACCCCACATCAACCCCGCGCCGGCGAGGAAACACAGCACGAACCCCACGAGGGCGACGCCGGGGCTCATGCCTCCGCCGTCGAACCGCTCGCGCTTCTGCACGGGCATGGAACTCTTCGATTGGGCCATGACGGCCTCCTGACTCGGACGATCGACTCACTGAGCGCGCGGCCTCGCGGCAGGCCGCGACAGCGCACGCGGGCTCGCGCGCTCGGTAGAGAGCGCTCGCCGCCGAGCGGCGACGAGGCTCCGCGGGTGTGCGGCCTCGCTCAGGCCCGCGGGGGTCGATCGAGCGCGGCGCGCGCGCCGAGGCTCGCGCCGAGGAGGCGCGTCTTCGCGAACGACGCGGCGCCGGAGACGGCGGCGAGCGCCGGATCCGGGCTCGGCAACGCGCACGGCTCGGCCCCGGGCGCGTCCCACACGATGGGGCGGTCGGAGCCGAGCGCGTGACGGAGGGCCTCGTCGGGCGCGCAGTCGTCTGCGGCGACGTCGTCGAGGGACACCTGCGAGGCCTGGAGCTGCGGCGCCGGGGCGAAGGTGATCGCCCCGCGCTTGTCGCACATCGGCGCGTCGGCGGCCCGAGCGGGGAACGCGACCACCCACGCCGCGAGCATCGTCGCGACGAAGAGGACGCCTTTCACGACTCGCCTGACCATCCGCAGCTCGACCCTCGCCGAGGTGAAAAGCCGCGACGGCGCCCGGGTATTCCCGGGTGCGAGGCGGCCGGCTCAGCTCGGCTTCTTCTTGGCCTTCTTCGCCTTCTTGGGCCTGGACTCGTCGCCGCTCTTGCCGTCGTCGTCGCCGTCTTTGGACGAGCTGTCGTCGTCGTCGTCGCGCGGACGCGACGGCTTCTTCGTCGCCTTCGCCTCGGGCTCCTTCTTCGCCGGCTCCTCGGGCTTGGGCTTGCGCATCATGTACGCGAGGAGGCCGAGGAACGCGGCGCCTCCAATCACGAACGGGATAGGGCTGGTGCCGCCCTCTTCGGGCTTGGCCGAAGACGTGGAGCCGCCGCCCCCGCCGCCCCCGCCGCCGGTGCTGGTGATGGTCGCCTTCTTGACGTAGTCGAGGTTCGGCCACGTCTCGCGGAGGTAGGCGTTGCCCTTGTCGTGGATCTCGCCCTGCTTCTGGGTGATCCGCTCGCCGTATTCGCCGTTGAGGGCGTCGACGACGTCCATCCCCTCGGCCACCTTGCAGATGGGCGCGAAGCCCTGGGCGTCGAGGCCGGTGTTGTCCTTGAAGTTGATGAAGAGCTGCGTCGACCGCGTATCGGGCCGCCCGGCCATGGCGTAGGTGAGCATGCCGCGCGTGTTCGACTGCGTCGGCGGATCGGGCGGGAGGTTGGCGCTCTGCCACGCCGAGCTCACCTTGGGATCGCCGTGGATGCCCCACTGGACCACGAAGCCCTTGGCCACCCGGAAGAACGCGATGTCGTCGAAGAAGCCGATCTTCACCAGGTTGTAGAAGCGATCCACGCCGTTCGGCGCCCACGAGCGCGTGCACTCCACGGCGAAGTCGCCCTTGGTGGTCTCGAACTTCGCGCGGAAGGTGTCGGGCGCCTTCTCCGTCGCCTTCGACGGATCCGTCATCGCGGGGTGGGTCGACTGCGGGAATGCGAGCGCGCTCGTCGCGGCCAGGACGACCGACGCGGCGGCGAGGGAGGTGAGGACCGATCTCATCCCTCCTCGATCGCACGATTCGGGGTTTCGGGCCATTGGGAAGTGCTCCCCCGCGCGCGGCGGCGCGCGCGCGGCGCTCGGGCGCGCGTCGGCCGGCTTGGAGGTCGGGCGGGAGTGCGCCATCATTCGGCGATGCGGATCGATCGCGAGCGGTTCCTCTTCGTCGCGGCAGCGCTCGCGACCGGCGCCACGTTGACCCCCGCCTGCGGCTCGTCGCAGACGCCGCCGCCCGAGGAGCCCCGCGCGGCCGCCCCCGAGGGGCAGCGGCCGCCGCCTGCGCAGTCGGTCGTCATCCCGCCCGCGCCGCCCGCCTCCGCCGCGCCGCCGGTCGTGATCGCGCCCCCGCCGGCGCCCGAAGCGCCGCCGCCCACCGCCCCGCCGTCCACGGCGAGCGGGCGCGACATCTTCGGAGAGCGCCCTCAGCCGGCCCAAGCGGGCGCCGGCAAGCCCCCGAACCCCTACGACGGCACGCCGGTGACGGCGCAGTCGTGCAGCCCGTCGCTCAACGCGACCGGGCCGATCCCGAAATGCGCGATCAAGGCGCCGCCGGGGCCGACCTGCGAGAGCATCGGCGACACCAAGAGCGAGTGCCCCACGCTCGCGACCCTGTTCAAGCCGCGCGTCGCCGCGGCGGCGATCGAGTGCCTCAACAAACGGAGCGGCACCAAGGACATCTGCGAGTTCAACGTGTCGAGCATCTGCGCGTACGAGGCGCTCGGCTCGGCGTGCAAGGACCCGGCGGTCACGCCGCTGTGCGACAAGGTGCTCGCGCGCTGCGGCACCGGCAAGGGCCGCTACAACAAGATGTCACGCGAGTCGTGCGAGGCCGGCGTCTCGGGCGTGGCCGACTCGAAGCGCGCGCGCTTCGTCGCCTGCATCACCGAGTCGTGCCGCTTCGAGACGTGCCTCACGTACATGTGAACGCTCGACGTCACCGGTCGAGGCGGGCTCGCGGCTGGGCGAGGCGGGCTGCGCGGTAGGGGTCGGCGTCCGCGTCGAGGACCTCCTCAAGCACGGCGTCGCCCGAGGTCCCGTCGAGCGCCGGGAGCGCCTGATCGGACTCCGTGGCCTCGCGCACGCGGAAGCGAGGGTCTTCGCCGGCGCGGACCCGCTCGAGCCAGCGCGCGCGCCGCACGAGCAGCGCCGCACCGACGAAGACCCACACGAACGCGAGGCACGGCATGGCGACGCTCACGAGGTGGAAGAGCGGCCGCGGACCGCGGTCCATGAGCGCCGCGAACGCGGAGAACAGGCAGGAGGTCGCGGCCGGGACGATGAGCCAGACGCCCACGCCGACGAGGGCTCGACCCGAGCTGGCCGCGAGGGTCCGGCGCGACGCCCCGAGGAACCACGTCGCGGGGCGCGCGAGCGCGAGGCCGAGGAGAGCGCCGACCATGCAGCCCACGACGAGGCCGACCACGAGCTCGGGGACCATCTCGACCCCGAGCCGATCGTGGTCGGTCCAGTCGCGCGCGTTGCCGTAGACGTAGACGGTCACGGCCCACCGGCTGACCACGAACGCCGCGCTGGTGCCGATGACGCTCGCGAGCAAGGCGGCCATCGACGATCGTGCGCGGCCGACCGCGACGGAGGTCCCCGCCGCCGCGGTCATGGTCGCGATCGCCCCGAGGACGATGGGACCGGCGATCCGCAGCGGCGACGCGTGGAGGTCAGCCGCGGTGAAGCTCGGCACCTGGGCCACCTGGAGGGCGACCCAAGAGACGAGGAGCGTGCAGAGCCCCAAGGCGTGCCCGACGCTGACCAGGCGCCCCGTCGTCATCCAGGCCGGGAGCTCACCGGGGAGGCGCTTCATGCGTCCCGTCCATCGTACGCCCGGCCTCGGCAGCGCGCACGCGACGCGTGGAGCGGCGCGCGGCGGCTCAGCCCGCCTTGCAGCGGAAGCCGCCGCCCGGCTGGCGCTCGCGGTGCTCCTCGCGGAGCTCGCTGCGGGCGTCGTCGGCGAGGAGCTCGCACGGGTCGAACCAGTGCGGCGTGGTCGCCCGCGCGAGCACCTCGGGCATCTCGCCCTCGAACTCGGGGTTGTCGGGGCAGCGCATGTGCCACAGGGCGCCCTGCGCCGGCGGGGCCGCGACCGCCATCACCTCTTTGACGCCGCCGTTGCAGTTGGTCGCGACGACGAGGAACGGCGCCGGGAGGTCGCCCGCGTCGTCGAGCTGCAAGACGACGTCGTGGTGGAACTCGCCCTGGGTGAAGTGGTCGAGGATCGCGAAGTCGCTCCGCTCGCGCAGGCGATCGAGGAGGGACCCGAGGGTCATGGTCTCG
>JAEUKG010001147.1 GCA_016794325.1 Myxococcales bacterium
ACCTCGTGCTCGGCACCGGAGCCGCGACGACGCTGGTGGGCGGAGTCTTCGGCCTCGCCGCGCTCGGCCAAGAGGGCAGGGCCAAGGACCTCGCCGCCGAACGCGAGAAGGAGAACGTCTCGCCCGACAAGCTTGCACAATACAACAAAGCCATCGAGCGCCGCGACGACTACCGCACCGCGTTCTACGCGACGGGCGCCACCGGGCTCGGCGTGCTGGCGGTGGGCGCGTACCTCTACCTCTTCGACAAACCCGACGTCAGCTTCGTGCCCCGCGGCGGCGAGGACCGCCGTCCGACGCCCAAGAAGCCCGACATGGACCTCGCGGCTGCACCGGTCGTCACACCCGGCCAGCAGGGCGTGGTGCTGATGGGCCGCTTCTGAGGGCGGCTGGCTGTGGCATTTCGACGCGCTCGCGGCGCGCGGCGGTGAAGCGCGCGTAACGGGGTGATCGAAGGCGGGCTCGCTCTGCTACACAAAGGGCCATGGTGACTCGCCCTCGCGCATCGGTCGCGCTGTGCCTCCTGTTCCTCGCGAGCCTCCCGCAGGCGGCGCGGGCCGACGACGGGCCGCCTCCGGCGAGCGCACCGCCCTCGGCGGCGCCTCCGCCGCCGAGCGAGGCGCCGCGCGCGCAGCTCACCCTCGACGAGGCGCTGCGCTCCTTCGATCGCCAGGGCTTCGATCTGCTCCTCGCCGACGCGCAGGTCGACGACGCGCGCGCCGGCGAGGCCCAGGCGGGGCGCGTCCTGAACCCGTCGCTCTCGGTCGGCGTCGGCCGCGCCTTCGGCTACGACCCCGCGCTGTGCGGCGCCGCGTGCTCGCCCTACCAGATCAACGCCACGCTCTCCGACGAGGCGCTCCTCCTCGACGTGCTCGCCGGCAAGCGCGGCTCGCGGCTCAAGGCGGCGCGCGCCGCGGTGCAGAGCGCGCAGGCCACGCGCGAGGACACGCGGCGCACGCTGGCGACGCAGGTGAAGCTCGCCTACCTCGACGCCGCGGCGGCGGCCGCGAAGGTCGACTACGCCCGCGAGGCGCAAGCGACCATGGAAAAGACGCTGGCCGTCAACAAGCTCCGCTACCCGAAGGTCATCGACGAGGGCGCGCTCGCGCGCGTCGAGACCCAGAAGCTCGCCGCCGATCAGGTCGTCGATCGGGCGGCGCAGGCGTCGAACGAGGCGCGGGTGCAGCTCGCGTTCCTCATCGGCCTCCGCACCGGGCGGCTCGGGGCGGACGTCGACAAGGACGCGCTCAAGTTCGCGGTCCCTTCACGGCTCGCGTCGCCGTCGGTCGAGGCGCTCAAGCAGTCCGCGCGCGAGCACCGGCCCGATCTCCGCGGCGTCCGCTTCGAGAAGGACCGCGCCGAGGCGCAGCTCGACGCCGCCCGCCGCGATCGCGTGCCCGACGTCGCCCTGAACCTCTTCTACCAGTCCCAGGGCTTCGGGCAGAACGCGATCCAGCCGCTCACCCTCGGGGTGGGCTTGTCGGCGCCGCTGCCGCTCTTCTACCAGAGGCAAGGCGAGGTCGGCCGCGCCGAGGCCGACAAGAAGACGCAGTCGCTCACGGAGCAGAAGCTCCTCGCGCGCGTGGACGCCGACGTCGAGGCCGCCGTGGCCCAGCTCGCGAGCGCGCGCCGCATGGTCGAGCGCTACGAGCAGGGCGGGATGCTCGACCGCGCGCGCCGGGCTCGCGACATCTCCGAGCTCCAGTTCAACGCCGGCTCGGCCCCGCTCATCGACTTCCTCGACGCCCAGCGCACCTTCATCGCGCTGAGCCAGGACTACGTGGACGCCCGGGCCGCGTATTGGGCCGCCGTCTTCCGCCTCGAGGAGGCCGTCGGGATGGACTTGCGCCGCTGAGCGCCCCGGGGTAATCCTTCGTACGCGAAACGTTCGCGGGAAGGCCTCGGATCCATGAAGAAAATCCGCAAGATTCTGGTCGCGAACCGAGGGGAGATCGCGCGGCGCGTGATGCGCACGTGCAAGCGCCTCGGGATCGCCACGGTCGCCGTCCACTCCGAGGCCGACGCGAGCGCGCCCCACGTCTCGGACGCCGACGAGGCGGTGCTCGTCGGCCCGCCGCCGGCGAAGGACTCGTACCTGTCGATCCCCGCCATGCTCGACGCGATCGCCAAGACCGGCGCCGACGCCGTCCACCCGGGCTACGGCTTCCTCAGCGAGAAGAGCGCGTTCGCGCGGGCGGTCGCCGAGCGCGGGGTCACGTTCATCGGGCCGCCGCCGGACGTGCTCGACGCCTTCGGCGACAAGATGAAGGCGCGCCACGTCGCCCTCGCGGCGGGGACGAGCCCGGTCCCGGGCACCGACGAGCCCATCCCGATCGACACCCCCGAGGGGCTCGCCCGCGCCGCCGAGGTTGCATCCCAAGTGGGATATCCGGTGGTGGTGAAGGCGGTGGGCGGCGGCGGCGGCATCGGGATGCAGGTGGTGGCCGAGGCCGCCGGGCTCGAGCGGGCGCTCAAGTCCTGCTCCGACCGCGGCAAGGCGTCCTTCGCCGACGCGCGCGTGTACCTCGAGCGCTACGTGGCCCAGCCGCGGCACATCGAGGTCCAGGTGATGTGCGACACCCACGGCCAGGCGTTCGCGCTCGGAGAGCGCGAGTGCAGCGTGCAGCGCCGGCACCAGAAGATCGTCGAGGAGAGCCCGAGCCCGGCCGCGTTCTTCGCGGGCGAAGCGGGCGAGGCGCGCCGGGCCGCGCTCCTCGAGGCCGCGCTCCGGGTCGTCAAACACGTCGGGTACGTCGGCGCGGGCACGTGCGAGTTCATCGCCGACGACGCCGGCAACCTCTACTTCCTCGAGGTCAACGCCCGGCTCCAGGTCGAGCACCCGGTCACGGAGATGGTGACGGGTCTCGACCTCGTGGAGCTGCAGATCCGCGTGGCGGAGGGCGAGCGCCTGCCCGACCTGTCGGCCGTGAAGCGCGCCGGGCACGCGATCGAGGCGCGCGTCTACGCCGAGGATCCCGCCAAGGGCTTCATCCCCAAGCCGGGCAACGTCGACGAGCTCGTGTGGGCGGCGGGGGCGGGGGAGTCGCAGACGAGGAGCCTGCGCGTCGAGTCGGGCGTGGTCGCCGGCAGCAAGGTGACGCCGTTCTACGATCCGATGATCGCCAAGGTCGTGGCGTGGGGCGCCGACCGCGCCGCCGCCATCGCCGAGCTCGATCGGGCGCTCGCGGGGACGACGATCGCCCCGTGCACCACCAACGTGGCGTTCCTGCGCAAGGTCCTCGCGAGCGAGGAGTTCGCGGCGGGCCGCTACGACACCAAGTTCGCCGAGGTGCTGGCGAAGCGCCCCTGACCGCGCCATCCTTGTAGAGCGAGATGACCCCGTACCCGGAGCCCACGCTCTACGCGATCCCGTTCTTCCTCGTCACGCTGTTCGCGGAGCGGGCGCTCCTCGGCCGGTGGAAGAAGGCGGGCAGAGACGTCATCGGCTACGAGACCAAAGACACCCTCGCCAGCATCGCGATGGGCCTCGGCTCGGTGGTCTTCGTGGGGATGATCAACCTCGGCACGTTCTACCTCGCGGGCGCGCTGTATCCGCACCGGGTGCTCGACGTGGGCCAGGGGGCGCTCGGGTGGGCGGTCGCCCTCGTCGGCTGGGACTTCTCGTTCTACTGGCACCACCGGGTGGAGCACGAGAACCGCCTGTTGTGGGCGTGCCACGTGAACCACCACTCGAGCCGTCACTACAACCTGTCGACCGCGCTCCGCCAGCCCTGGACGCCGCTGCCCACGGTGCTCTTCTACGCGCCGTGGGCCCTCGTCGGCGTCGAGCCGTGGATGATCATGGTCTCGGGCGGCATCAACCTGATCTACCAGTACTGGATCCACACCGAGGCCATCGGCAAGCTGCCCGGTCCCTTCGAGGCGATCTTCAACACCCCGTCGCACCACCGGGTGCACCACGGGTCGAACCCGGAGTACCTCGACAAGAACTACGGCGGGGTGCTCATCGTGTGGGACCGCCTCTTCCGCACGTTCGAGCCCGAGCGCGCGCGCGTGGTCTACGGCCTCACCAAGAACATCGAGACCTTCAACCCGCTGCGCATCGCGTTCCACGAATACGCCGCCATCGGCCGCGATCTCCGGGACGCCAAGACCCTCCGCGAGCGCCTCGGGATCCTCTGGCACGGCCCGGAGTGGCGGCCCGCGAGCCTACGGTCGTAGCCGCGCTCAGGGGACGGGGGTGAGCGGCGGCTCGCCCGAGAGCACGGCGACGACGTTGTCGGCGGCGAGCCGGGCCATCGCCTCGCGCGTGCGGCGGTCGGCGCTGCCGAGGTGCGGGGCGAGGACCACGTTGTCCCGGGCGAGGAGGGCCGGGTGGACCGCGGGCTCGCGCTCGTACACGTCGAGCCCCGCGGCGGCGAGCGGGCCGGTGGCGAGGGCCTGGGCGAGGGCGGCCTCGTCGACGCAGGGGCCGCGCGCGGTGTTGACGAGGACGCTCCCCGGCTTCATCCGCGCGAGGCGCTCGGCGTCGACGAGGTGGCGCGTCGTCTCGTCGAGCGGGCAGTGGAGCGAGACGAAGTCGCTCTCGGAGAAGAGCGCGTCGACGGAGGTGTAGGTCGCCGCGAGCTCCCGCTCCAGCGCCTCCGGGGCCCTCCGCCTTTGTGTGTAGAGTACATTCATGCCGAAGGCCCGCGCGCGCCGGGCGGTGGCGGCCCCGATGCGGCCGAGGCCGACGACGCCGAGCGTGGCGCCCGAGACCGCCGTCCCCAGCATGTAGCTCGGCGCCCAGCCGCCGAAGCCGCCGCCGCGGACGACCCGGTCGCCCTCGGCGATCCGGCGGGCGGCGGCGAGGAGCAGGCCCATCGTGAAGTCGGCGGTCGACTCGGTGAGGACGTCGGGGGTGTTGGTGACGACGACGCCGCGCGCGCGGCACGCGGCGAGGTCCACGTTGTCGTAGCCCACCGCGACGTTGGCCACGATCCGGAGGTTCGGCAGGCTCGCGAGCCGCGCGCCGTCGACGACGTCGGTGAGGACGGCGACGAGCGCGACGACGTCCTCGAGGTCCACGCCGCCCCCGGGGTGGGCCCCGACGACGACCCGCGCGCCGGGCGCCCGCCGCAACCTGTCGAGGGCGTCGCCGGGGAGATCCTTGCTGACGAGGACGGTGGGCACGGGCGCGCCGATCAGTCGCGGTCGTAGGGCACCACCTCGTGGTGGGCGAGGTGTGGGACCGCGTCGCGGACGGCGGCGAGGGTGGTGGCCGCGGTGCCGACGACCACGATGACGAGGTCGCCGGTGGTGATGCGCTGCCGGAGGGCGTCGTGGACGCCGGGCACGGTCACGCCTCGGACGCGGTCGACGTAGCTCGCGTAGTAGTCGGCGGGGAGACCGAGGAGATCGGTGTCGAGCGCCTGGTGGAGCCGCTTCTGCGGGGTGTCGACGTCGAACGCGTGCGAGCGCACGAGGTAGTTCTTGATGAACGCGAGCTCGCGGGGCGTGACGCCGGAGGTGGTGAGCTTCTCGAGGAGATCCAGCTCGAGGGCGAGGCACGCGCCGGCGTCGGTGGCCGCCGGGAACGTCCACATCGTGAACGCGTGGCGCGCGCGCTCGATCGCGATGCGAGCGCTCGCGCCGTACGACCAGCCGCGCTTGCTCCGCACCTCCCGCATCAAGCGCGAGGTGAAGGTGCCGCCGAACACCGCGACCCCGGCGGCGAGCGCCGAGTGATCGGGGTCGTCGGCGCGGGTCCCGAGCCCCCCGATGAGGATCTGGGTCTGGGTGCGCTCCGGCTTGTCGACGAAGACGAGCCTGCGGCCCGACAGCGGCCCGGGCTCGGCGATCGCGCCGGCCGGCGGGGCGCCGCTCGGCAACGCGCGCACGATGCGCTCCCCGAGGGCGCGCGCCTCGTCGATCGTCACGTCGCCCGCGAAGCCGAGGACCAGGTTCTCGCGCACGAAATGCCGCTGGTACGACGCGAGGACGTCGGCGCGCGTCAGGCCGCCGAGGGTCGACACGCGGCCGGAGGCGCCGCGCCCGTAGGGGTGGGCCTCGCCGAACACGGCGCGCCGGAACGCGACCTGGGCCAAGCCGCGGTCGTTGTCGCGCGCCTCCTCGAGCTCGGCGCGGCTCTCGCGAAGGAGGCGCGCCACCTCGTCGTCGGCGAACGTCGGCGCGCCCATCATCCGGGCGACGAGGTCGACGAACGCGGTCGCGTTCTTCTTGATCACCTGGCCGTGCATGCCGAGCGTCGACGCCGACACGTCGGGCGACAGCTCGCTGCCGAGCCGATCGATCGCCGCGTCGAGCTCGAGCGCGCTCATGCCGTCGGCCCCGCGGCGGAGCGCGCGCGCGGTGACGCGCGAGAGGCCGTCCTTGCCC
>JAEUKG010001149.1 GCA_016794325.1 Myxococcales bacterium
TCACGCTCGCGGGCGTCGTCGTGGCCGGGGTGGCCGGGGCCGTGGGCGCCGTCGTCACCAGCGGCCGCGAGGCGCGCGGCGTCCGTCCGCCCCACACCGCCGACGGAGACCGGCACGTCGATGCGCCTCCCGTCGCGCCGCCCGAGGCCCCGACGGCAGCGCCGCCTGCCGACGCTACGGCCCCCGCCAGCGCGCTCGGTCCGGCCCCGCCTCCCGCGGCGCGTTGCTACTGCAAGAGCGGGTCGAGCCGGCCCCTCTGCCCCACCCCGCGGCCTCCCCTCTGCCGTTGCGTGAAGGACGGATCGGAGCTCTGTCGCGTGCCCGTCGAGTTGCGCGAGGGCGCGGGCTACTGCTCGCGCGAGAACCTGGACTTCTCGGCTCCCAGCGCCAAGACGGGCGACGCCTGCTCCGGGCACCTCGACGGGTGGCTCTTCGGGGAGCACCAGACGCCGCGGGTATCGGGCGCACTGGTCTGCGAGGTATGCTATCCGGATCGTGTCACTTTGCCGCGCTCGGTGGGCGTCCACGGCGCGCCGTGCCGCGGCTACACCGACCAAGCCTACGTGCTCGACGGGACGTTCGACTGCCGCTGATCGCCGCGCGTCAGCGGAGGGCGGCGATGGTCGAGAGCACGCCGACGGCCGCGGCCGCGAGCTGGACGGCGAGGGAGCGGGCGAGCGTCGAGGCCGCCGCGCGCACGTCGCCGCGCACCACCGTCTCGATCACCTCGGGGTCCCGGTAGGGCGCGCCGCCGCGACGGACGAGCGCGAGCGCGCCCTCCCCCACCCCCGCGTCGACGACCTTGGGGCGCGGGGTGGACCGGGGGCCGAACGAGTCGCCGAGCAGATCCGGCGAGACCGGCGAGAGCTTCTGCCGCGCGAGCGCGCGGAGCCCGACGAGGGCGGGCACCGTGGTGAGGGCGATCGCGACGAACGACATGTACACCGGCAGGCCGACGAGGAGGATCTGGAGCGGCGTCGCCCGACCGACGGCCGCCGCGCCGAGGATGGCGCTCGCCGCCACGACCCACTTGGTGCGCCGCACCGAGGGGCCGACCTCGGATCCGGCGCGGGTGGCCTCGGCGTCGCGGGCCGCGCGCGCGAGGAAGGCGAACGCGGGCGCGACCGCGAACGAGCCGAGGAGCGCGGCGCCGACCACGCTCACGTCGGCGGGCAAGCCGAAGCCGCCGGCGACGCGATCGAGCGCGAGGATGACGACCGCCGCCGGGAGCGAGCCGAGGGCGGCGACGGCCGGCCGGTGGCCGGTCACCTCGACGACGCGGCCGAGGACACCCGCGACCAAGAACCCGACCGCCCACGCGAAGACGCAGTGCGGTTGGCCAGGGCTGACCGCGAGGGCGACGAGCCCCTCGGGGGCGACGGAGGGCGAGACCGCGAGCACGACGTGGTTGGCGGCGGCGCCCACGAGGGCGAACGGGAGGGCGACGTGGGCGCGCATGCGAGGGGACAACGCCGGAGGGCGCCCCGCCCTTCCGCGAGTTCTTTCCGGCTCGAAGTGGGTGTACATTGCCTTCATGGCGCAGGACCTGCCGCTCGGCGACAAACCCGCTACCCACCGCCCCAAGACCGACGAGGGCGCCACCGGCGACTTCCCCGGTGATCTCGAGGCCTTGCGCGCGGCCACGTTGGCGTGGCGCAAGGGGGCCGTCGCCAAGGCGGAGGCGAAGATGCCGCCGCGGAGCCCGCGGTTCTCGACCTGGAGCGACATGGACGTCCCCGACGTCCTCACCCCCGCCGACGTCCCGACGAGCTACGCCCGAGACCTCGGGCTGCCCGGCGAGTACCCGATCACCCGCGGCGTCCAGC
>JAEUKG010001154.1 GCA_016794325.1 Myxococcales bacterium
GAAGCCGTGCTCTCTCTCCCAGTCTCCGTACCCGGGGAGGTTCCACACCGGCGTCAGCCGCAGCCGCGTGTTGCGCGGGCGCGCGGGGGCCGGATCACCCGGATAGGGATAGTGCGTCGGCGCCGTCCAGTTCGCGCACGAGCACGCCGTGGCCGGCGCCAGGCCGAGCCGGGCGCCACCGCCAGGGAGGAGCTGGAGCGCCCCTCCGAGAGCTGCGGCGAGGCCGGCGAGCCATCGCCATCGGCGTCGGAGCCATGTCCTGGACCGCATGAGCCGAGCGTAGCCGATCGCAGTCCCACCCACCGCACTCCGGAGTTGCCCCCACCCGCCCGTCCTCGCCGGCTTCGCCGGCTCCGGGCGGTCGACCTCCCGCAATTCCTCGGCGGGGCTCCGCCCCGCCTCCGGAGGGGGAGGTGCGCCGACGGCCGCCCGCCATCTCCGTGTCGGGATGGTTGCGCGGACGTCCGTGACGCGCTCCACGGACGCCCATAACACGGGCTCGGGGTCCTCGCGTTCCCGGGCCGGGTGCTCGTCGAGCTACGGCAAGCCCAGGGAGGGCTGCGCCTTGCCGTCGGGCCCGGTCGCGCCGCTCCCGCCAGCGTTGCCGGGGCCGGCGCCGGGCGTGCCCCCGCCGCCGCCGCTCCCCTTCGCGCCGGGCGTCGCCTGCGCACCCTTCAGGGTGGGCTCGTTGCCGACCCACGCGACGGGGACCGAGTGTCCTCCCGCGCCGCCGCCACCACCGCTACCGCCGGCCCCATGCCCGCCAGGCCCGCCATTGCAGGCCCCACCTCCGACACTTCCCCCAGACTGGCCAGCTTGCCCCCCGCCACCGTCACCACCCTTGCCTCCGGTGCCACTCGCGAGCGAGCCGCCCTCGACGGTCACGCTCGACTTGAAGCTGAGGAGCGCGAAGCTCGACCCGCCGTTTCCGCCCACCGCGCCGCCGGCACCGCCACAGCCGCCACACGCGCCGCCGCCTCCGGCGATAGAGAAATCCGACTTCGCGCCACCACCACCACCACCTTGGCCGGGGTTTCCATTGGGGGCTGCGGGACCCGTTGCAGCGTTGTTCCAGCCCGTCGCGATGAGCGAGCCGGCGGTCGTTGCCGCCGCACCAGTTCCGGCGGCAGCCCCGTCGGCGCCGACCTGTCCGTCGGTGCATGTCGTCGCTCCGGAGAGTCCGGAGTTCGCGCCGCCAACGGCGGGGACCGACGAGCCGTTCTGGATCCCCGCACCTGCACCCGAGGCGCCTGCGCCGCCCGTCGACGAGTTGCCATCCGTGCACGTGCAGGTGGTCGCGACGCCACCCGTCGCGCCCCCGGCGTTTGCGCCCTTCGACGCGACCGCGCCCGAGTGGTTGGAACGCGCGGCGCCGGTCGCTCCGCCGACGCCGTCCTTCGCTGTGAGCGTCACGTTGCGGAAGGTCACGTTGGTCGACTCGGACACGAACGCGGCGATCGCCGAGTCCCCCGGCTTGCCGAGGTCCGCCGAGCCGACGATCTCGAGGTCCTGCACCAGGACCGCGCCGCTCACCTTCGTCACCGCGAGCGCGACTCCTTTGCTCGGCGCGAGCTTCGGCCTCGCCCCCGTGACGGCCCACGCGCACGACATGCCGCCGAAGATCGCGACCGGCGCCTTCACGTCGACCGCGCCGTCGTAGCTGCCCTCGCACACGTACACGCGAGGCACGCCGCGCGCCGCCGCGAGCTCCACGCCCTTGGCGATGCTCTTCACCGGTGACGCCTTGCGGCCGCTCGTCGCGTCGTCGCCCGTGGGGCTCACGAACACCGCGACCCCGTCGTCCACGCACGCGGGGGAGTCCTTCGGCTCTTTGGTGAGATCGCAGTCCGGGGGCTTGATGATCCCGCCCTCTCCGCTATCCCCACCGTCACCCGTCGCCCCTCCGTCGCCTGGGACGCCGGCGCTCGTCTCGGAGACCGAACACGCCGCGGCGAGCGCGAGCGGGAGCGCGGCGAAGAGGAAGGAGAGGTGCCCCCACCCGCCCGTCCTCGCCGGCTTCGCCGGCTCCGGGCGGTCGACCTCCCCCAATTCCTCGGCGGGGCTCCGCCCCGCCTCCGGAGGGGGAGGTGCGCCCTGCCGACCAACAGCGCCCCGACGAGTCGCCAGCGGCTCGTGCCCTCGCCCTCGTCGCCCGTCCCCGTCGCCCGTCGTCGCCATCTTCGTTGCCCGCCCTGGTCCCTCGTCGTCGTCGCCCGCCATCGTCGCTCGCCCCCGTCCTGCGTCGAGGGTGGGGATATCCGTATAGGGAAAATTCACGGACGTCCGTGGCGGGCTTCACGGACGCCCGTGAAGCACCGCATCACATCACTTCACCTCGTGCTCGGCCTTGGCCTCGCCGGATTGGCCGTCGTTGGTCGGTGAAGCGCCGCCCGCGCCGCCGCTGCCGAGCGCGCCGGGGTTCGCGGTCGTCTGCGTCAGCGTGGGCTTGCCGCCCTTGAAGAGCACTGGCGTCGAGAGGCCCCCGGCGCCGCCGCCACCCGCTGCGCCGTCGCCGCCCTTCCCACCGTTGCCGCCTTGGCAGCCAGCGCCGTTGCCGTTGCCCTTGAAGCCAAAGATCTGCTGCCCTGTCTGGCCCGCGAGGCCCTTGCCGCCGTTGCCCGCCTTGCCGGAGGTGAGCTCGCTCGCCTCGACGGTGAGGGTCGAGGAGAGCGAGAAGAGCGCGACGCTTGCGCCGCCGCCTTTGCCTCCGCCGCCACCCGCGCCGCCGCACCCGCCGGCGCCGCCGCTCCCGCCGCCGCCGCCGGTGATGCCTTGTCCGCCGCCGCCGCCCTGACCAGGGCCGCCGCTGCCTCCGCCCGCGCCCGCTTGGGGAATCCAGGCCGCCTGGTCAATCGCTCCGAGGCTCGCCGCGCCCGCCCCCGCGGCCGGGGTCGTCCCGACCGCGCCGTCGCCGCCGCCGCCGGGGCCGGCGCAGGCCTGCGCCACGATGCCGCCTGCGCCTCCCGCCAGCGCCGGCATGCCTGGGCCGCCGTTGAAGCCGCTGTCGCCGCCCTTGCCGCCTTTGGTGACAGCGCCTCCCGGGCAGGTGAAGCTCTTCTCACCGCCGCCCGTTCCGCCCATCGCGTTGTTGCCGTCGAGGTCGGTCTGCACCGGGTAGGTGAAGTCGGTGCGCGCGCCGTCTGCGCCGTCCGCGCCTTCGCCTCCGGTGAGCTTCACCCGCCGCAGCGTCGCGGTCGAGCTCTGAGCGCGCAGCGCGATGCTGTTCGGGGCGCCCTTGGCTGGGCCGAGGATCTCCAAGTCCAGGAGGAGCGCGCCGCTCGCGGAGACGAGGTCGACGGTGGGCTTCGCGCCATCGCCGCCTTGCACCTTGGGCTTCACGCCGGTGTGCTTCCAGTCGGTGCACGAGAAGCCGCCAGCGATGGTCGTTCCGCTCTTCAGCTCGAAGCCCTCGTAGCTGCCGTCGCAGACGTACACCCGCTTCGAACCGGCGAGCGAGAGCGCCTTGCCGATGCTCTTCACCGGCGCCGCCTTCGTGCCCGCCGCGCCGTCCGAGCCCGCCCCGCTGACGAAGATGCCCACGCCGTCGTCCACGCACGCGGGGGAGTCCTTCGGCTCTTTGGTGAGATCGCAGTCCGGGGGCTTGATGATGCCGCCCTCTCCGCTATCCCCACCGTCACCCGTCGCCCCTCCGTCGCGGTAGGCGCTGCAGGTGAGGCTGTCGCGCAACAGGGGGTCGGTGCAGTCGCGCTCGGTGCTGCTGCAGTGCGCGAGCGCGAAGAGGCCGAGCAGGCCGAGGACGAGGCCGAGACAGGTTCGCGTCTTCATCTCAGAAGCTCCCGCTGAGGCCGACGGCGCCGCTCGACGGGCCGGCCGATGCCGTGGGTGTGATTCGCGCGCTCTCGCGTGGCCAGAGGAGCGCGATCATGGCCGTGGTGATGCCGGCGGCGCCCGCGAGCCCCGCCGAGATGGCGATCCCAGTGCGCCAGCGCTCGACGTCTTCGCGCGCGCTGGCGAGGTCCGCGCACTCGCTCGCGGTCCTGCAGTCCTTGAAACCCGACGCGAACGACGGGAACGCGTTGTGCCGCGACGCCGCCGACTCGTGCGCCGCCAGGCTGATCCCGAGCCCCGCCAACCCGACCACCGTCACCGCGCCGGACGCGATGAGGAAGATGCGCCCCCCACGCTCCATCCGCCGCTCGCTCGCGTCAGCGCCGGGCGAAACCGGCGAAGCTACCACCGAAGCGCTGGGGGGGGGGGGAGCGTGCGCGGGCTCATCGGCCATCGCGCGGATACTGCTCGAGAAAACGACCGCCGCGGCGGCGCAGGCCAGGACCTTGTTCGTACACGTCATCGGAGACCTCCGTGATCGCCACCCATCGTCTCGGGGATGCCGAAAGTTGCTCGAGAAGTGAAGAGAGCCCGCACATTGTGCCGCATCGGCGCGCGCAAATCATCGTTTCGCGATCCGCAACGCTGATTTCGACGACCCCGGTGGGCCGCCCCTCGCATGACTCGGAGCTGGAGGCTTCCTCGGGTGAGGCGGCGTAGCGCGCCTCAGCGCTTGGCGCGCCGTCCGCGGTTCGCGCGGGCGAGCTCGGCGCGCAGGCGGGCAACCTCCGCGAGCGCGGCCTCGCGCTCGGCCTCCGCGGTCTCCCTGGCGGCGCGCTCTTGCTCCTTGGCGGCGCGCTCCTGCTCCTTGGCGGCGCGCTCCTGCTCTTTGGCGGCGCGCTCCTGCTCTTTGGCGGCGCGCTCCTGCTCCCGGGCCATGCGCTCGGACTCCGCGGGGGACAGCACGAGGTCGGCGCCGGCGGCGTCGCGCGCGAGGCGCAGGCAGGCTCCGACGCGCGGGTTCGGGTGGGGGGCCACGACGAACCAGAGGCCGAGCGTCTTGCAGCGGGTGCGCTCGTGGGCGACGTTTCGCGGCGCCAGCGCGCCGCGGACGAAATCCCACGCGCGGACGCGCTCTCCGACGGGGGAGTCGGCGTTGAAGACGACGACCTCGGGGACGCGCATCGCCTCGAAGCGGGCGAGCTTCTGCGGCAGGGTGAGCTTCTCCTTCGTGTCGCTGGGAGAGAGGATCTCGATGCACAGCTCGGGCACGCCGTGCTCCCACACGAGGTAGGAGTCGAGCGGATCGGTCGGGTGGTCGAGCTTCACGAGGCCGTCGGGGGCGCAGCGCCTGCGAGCGTTTCCCTCCTCGAAGTAGACGAAGAGGTCCGACGCGACCGTGGCGCGCGGCCCCGCCGCGGCGACGAGCAGCTCGTACAACAAGGCGCAGAAGAGCTTGTGACGCTGGCTCTCGGGCACGTGCCACCCCGGGTCGTACGACGGGTAGTGGGTCGCCTTGCCGCGCGTGTCTCTGGCGAGCTGCACCATGCGCTCCATTCTACGCCCGCGGAGGCCGACCTGCATGCTCCCCCTCGAGCACGGGCCGTGCCGGCTAGCGCTCGAGGGACCTCGCGGGCTTGCGCGCGGTGCGGGGTGGCCGGGCCAGTCCGCCGGTGGCCAGGGCCACCCACGAGAGCGCCGGAGCGTCTGCAGCAGCGCACCACCGATCGGACGTCGCCGACGAGCGCGGCGGTGTCGTGTCGCTCGAGGCGGCTCAGCGCTCCTTCGGGCAGGGAGTGAGCGTCGCGGTGTCGGCGAGCGTCGAGGCATGCGTCGCCTCCTCGATCGCGTCCTCGATCGCGATCAGCTTGCCGTAGGCCGGTTCGGTGTCGCTCGAGCCCCAGCGCCGGACCTTGTGGGTCCGACCGCCGAGCGTGATGGTGGTCGTCCACCAGCGCCGATCGTGCTGGCTCGTCTCGTAGACCGGGCGCATCTTCGAGAGCTCCGCGCTCCGCGCGAGCGCCTCGATCTTGCCGACCTGCGTGAGCGTCGCCTTCCCCGCGACGCAGCCTTTGCGGGGGCTCGCGACGGCGACGACGAACGCGCCGTCGTCCTGCACCGTCACGGTGTAGACCGGACAGCTCCCGAGGCAGACGTCGCTCGTGACCTTCGCCACGAAGCCCTTCGACGGAGGAGGCCACGTCTCGGTCGCCGCGGCCTCGGCGCCGGCGTCCGCCGCGAGCGCGAGCGGACCGCTGCCTGTCGGCGCGGCGCCGTCCGCCGCAGCGGCGGGCGCGAGCGCAGCGTCGGTGCTCGCCTCGGTCTTGGCGGGTGCGTGTGTGCTCTCTGCGGCGCCGGCTGGCGGCGGGGGCGGCCCGGCGCCGTGGCAAGCGAGGAGGAAGAGGAGACCGAGCTTGGGTGCGTGCGCCACCGAACGACCGTACACTCCCTTGCCGTCCTTTTTCATCGAGAAGCACGAGGTCCTGCGTTCCCGCGTGACGAGATCACGCAACCGCTGGCGTGGAGCGGCCGATAGGGGGGGCATGCGCACCCGTCTGTCCCTCGCCTTTGCCGTCGGTCTCGGTCTCGCTTCGCTCGTCGCCTGCACGTCGGATCCCGATGTCGACCCGGCGGCACGTCCGCAGATGCCCGCGGGGCCCGGCGCGTCCACCTCGCCGGACGGGGGTACGGCACAGTCGACGATGGACGGGGGCAGTGGTGATGCGGAGGCCAAGGGTGACCCTCGCACGCCGGGCGACGGCGGCGTGGCGCCGGATGGCGCGACCCCCGCGGGCAGCGCGATCGCCGGCTCGGTGATCGACATGTGGACGAACCAGCCGATGGCATCGATCGGAATGCGCCTCGTGGGCGCCGACGGGGTCGCGCAGGACGTCGTGACCGATACGAGCGGGAAGTTCTCGGCGCCCAACGTCGTCCTGCCCTACGACCTCGCCATTCTCCGCGACGGCACCCTCACGCCGGTCACCGGTTACCTTGGCCTCTCGCAGGTCACACCTCGCGTCCGTTGGGGGAGCGATCGCGGGTCCCAGCGGTCGGGCGACGTGAAGATCGCCGTCGACGTCCCGAGCTGTGGTGCCGACCGCTGCACCGTCATGGTCGCGATGCGCGGCGGCGACTCCGACTCACCGGGCAGCGAGGGCGTCGTCACCATGGGGGCGCCGAGGTTCGAGACGACGCTGTCGATGCGCTTCTTCGGGCCCACGACCCGCGCGGCGACGATCTGGGCGGTGGTCAAGAACGCCGCAGGCAGCTACTACGCGGCAGGGTCGACGTCGGTGACCGTGAGCGACGGGGGGACGACGATCGCGCCGGCGATCGCGCCGAAGGCCGTCGCGGTCGCCGGGACGTTCTCGGTCGAGGCCGAGTCCGTCGGGATACCGCTCACGTGGAGCGTGCCGAACATCGCTCCCTTCTTGCGCCTGCCGTCCGGCCCGCAGATGTACCTCCCGCAAGTCTCGACCGGGCTGCTCTCGACCACCGTCCCGCAGATCCCGGGCGCCTCCGCGTGGGCAGGCATCACCTACCGCGACCCGCTCGACCGGAACACCTACGCGCAGGCGTGGACGAAGGAGGTCCCGGTCGGCACCACGCTGGTGAAGGCGAAGGCCTACGGCCCGCCCACCATCCTCCAGCCACAGAGCGGCGCGGACCTCGCCATGGCCGACGCGATCGAGTGGGACGACGGCGTGGGTACGCCCGCCACCTACTACCTCGACGTAGGCGGCGCTGGCTCCTGGCTCACGCTCCTGACCGACGGCACCCGTGTGTCCTTCCAGAGGCTCGCGGCGCTCGGGATGACCGTGACACCTGCCGCGGACTGGAACGTCCAGGTCAACGCCAACCGGCCCTTCGCCTCGGTTGACGAGCTCCTGTCGCCGGCGGGCGCGGCGGTGCCGTGGTCCGATCGGTTCTCGGCGTCCTCGACCACCACCCGTGCCTTCAGCCTCGTCCCCTGACCGAGGCCTCGTCTGGCAGGGGCGTTTGCATGGCTCCGAGTCGAAATCGAGCCAGAATCAAGGGGTGCGCGAAAGATACGTTCGTTCGTATTCCCGCGCAGGGGAGCCAATCGGCCGGCGGGGGTCACTCGCGCGGAGCTCGAGGTTCCCTCATGTTCCCTGACCGGCGATGGTGCTCGGGGCGGGGGCGAGCGCCGTCACACGCCTGATCGCTCGCCTCACCCCTCGTCGTACGCGTCGCGGTAGGGGACGACGACCACCTGGACGCCGTCCTCCGAGCACAGCTTGCCCGGCAGGCGCCGACTCCAGCGCTCCACGAACGGGATGCCCGCGCGCTCGAGGACCGCGACGAGCGCGCGCGCCTTGGCGATGTGCGCCGCAGCGTCCTCGCGGAACCAGCACTGACCGAGGGCCTCTCGCTTCCGCCTTCGCGCGCGACGCTCGCCGACGTCGCGGAAGGGGACCATCCGCGACGGCTCGTCGAGGTGCTCGTCGAACCAGCTCACGAGCTCCTCGAGCGCGGCCTCGTCGTCGCCGACGAGGACCTCCCGCGCGTCCGACAGGTACGAGAACGGCCCGTATCGGACTCCGAGGACGACCTCGCTCGCGTGCTCGAACCGCACGTAGCGGAGCTCCTCGCGCCGGGCGGTCGGCGTGACGTCGGGGCGCCCCAGGTTCCTCTTGAAGCGGAGCCGTCGCGACATCCGGCGCTCACATCCAGCTGCCGAGCACCAGCGCGACCACGACGAAGCTCACCCGACACCTCCCGAGCGATCCATCCTTGGAAGGATACGACGACCGGAGAGCCTCACAAGGAATGACGCAGCGCCTCCGGCCACACTCACGCTCTCCCGCTCGATGGCACCTCCGCCCGCCCACCCCTGCTCCCGACGGGCACGTCTCTCGCCGAGATCGGCCCTACGGACGATTTCGCGCAACCCAAGAGTCCGAAAGGTCGACGGCGCTTCATGCGCACCCGTCTGTCCGTCGCCCTCGCCATCAGCCTCGCTCTCGCTTCGTTCGTCGCGTGCAGCGGCGCGGAGCCCGCCTTCGACTCCGAGCCGCGGGGGGCCGCCCCCGCGCCCGGAGGGACCGGTTCCTTGGACGGCGGTGCGCCGCCAGTGGCGCCGGACGGTGGGACGGCCAACGATGGCGGAGTCGGCTCGACCGACGGCGGGCCGTCGACGACGCGAGCGACCGTGGTCGGCTCGGTGTTCGACTCGTGGACGAACGATCCGCTGCCGTCGTTCGGCGTTCGGCTCGTCGGCGCGGACGGTGCGGTGCATGACCTCGCGACCGACGCCGTGGGCAAATTCACCGCCGCGAACGTCGCGCTCCCGTACGACATGGGGCTCATCCCCGAAGGCTCGTCGGCCCCCCGGTCGGCCTACCTCGGAGTGACCAACCTCACGCCCCAGCTCCGGTGGACCGTGGATCGTCCGTACGCCCTCTCGAGCGACGTGAAGGTCACCGTCAACGCGCCGGACTGCGGCGCGGACGAGTGCCTCGTCGAGGTCTCGGTGCTCACCTCCGACGGCTACTCCAATGGAGCTTCGGGGGTCGTCCCGCGGAGCGCACCGAAGTACGAGCACACGGCCACCCTACGCTTCGACGGAGCCCCCACGCGAACCGCGAACGTTCGGGCCATGGTCAGGGACGTCGCGGGGACCTACTACGCGTTCGCGGAGACGACCATCAGCGTCACCGATGGGAGCACGACCCTCGTCCCGCCCCTCTCACCCCAGCAAGCCCCCCTCGCCGGCACCTACTCGGTCGACGTCGAGTTGATCGGCGTTCCTGCCTCGTGGGGCCCGCCGCGCGTGTCCTCCGTCCTCGCGCTCCCGGGCGGCGCGTCCGCCTCGCTCCCCAGCGCCGAGAGCCCGTTCATCTCCTTCGGGCTACCGCAGGTCGTCGGAGGTCGCGTTCGGAGCGTTGCGAGCAGCCGTCACCCGACGCGAGCCTACGTCTCTGCGCAGGGGTGGACGAAGCCGCAGGCCCTCGGTGCAGCGGTCGTGAGGCCGAAGCTCTATGGGCCGCCCGCGATCCTCAAGCCGCTCGACGAGGGGGACGTGTCCGTATCCGACGGGATCGAGTGGAACGACGGCGTCGGCGTCCCCGCGCTCTACTCCGCCGTCGTGGCAAGCTCGACGGGCGCGCTTCACTTCGTCACGACCGACACCCGCGTGTCGTTCCAGCGCCTCGCGACCCTCGGTCTCGACGTCACCCCGGCCGCAGATTGGCGCATCCGACTCGGAGCGGACCGCCCGTTCGCCTCGGTCGACGCGCTGCTCACTCCCTCCGGCTCCGCGCTGTCCTCGGATCTCTTCACTTCATTCTCGGAGGACTTCCGCACGTTCACCCTCACCCCGTGAGGGCCCCCCGAGCGCCCGAAATGACGCAGCGCCCCACGTCCGCGTCCTAGCCCGGCGCTCCGCAACACGACCCCGACCATCCCCTGACACTCCCCCCGCCGACTCCTGACCGTCTCGTGACGGGTGCACGGGGTGCGCGCGCCTAGGGTGCCGCGCATGGCGATCGCGATCTTCTTCGTCGGTCATTGGGTGACGTCGGTGTTCTTCCAGACGTTCTTCCTGCACAGGTACGCGTCGCATCGGCAGTTCACGATGTCGAAGGGCTGGGAGCGCTTCTTCCACCTGTGCACGTACCTCGCGCAGGGCTCGAGCTTCTTGAGCGCGCGCGGCTACGCCATCCTCCACCGGATGCACCACGCGTACAGCGACTCGCCGAAGGATCCGCACTCGCCCGAGAACCACAAGAACGTCTTCGCGATGATGTGGGCGACGAAGAAGCGCTACGACGCGTACACGTACCGCCTCGAGGCGCCCGAGCCCCGCTTCGAGCAGGGCCTCGTCGAGTGGCCCGCGCTCGAGCGGCTGCGCTCGTCGTGGGTCGCGACGGCGGCGTGGCTCGCCGCGTACACCTTGTTCTACGCGGTGTTCGCCACCCACTGGTGGATGTGGCTCCTCTTGCCCGTCCACTTCATGATGGGCCCGCTCCACGGCTCGATCGTCAACTGGTGCGGGCACCGCTACGGCTACCGCAACTTCGAGAGCGACGACGTCTCCCGCAACACGCTCTTCTTCGATTTCCTCACCCTCGGCGAGCTGTTCCAGAACAACCACCACAAGTACGCGATGCGCCCGAACTTCGCGGTGCGCCGCTTCGAGATCGACCCGACGTTCCACGTCATGCGCGCCCTCGCGTGGCTCGGCGTCATCCAGCTCAAGCCCTTCCGCGAGCTCGACGAGGCCGACACCGAGGTCCCCGCGAGCTGAGCGCGCCTGCTACGATACACGCCATGGTGGCGTCGTCGAGGAGGAGGTACACGCTGCGCGAGTACCTGGCGGTGGAGGACGAGAGCTCGGTTCGCCACGAGCTCTTGAACGGGGAGATCTTCGCGATGGCGGGGGGCACGCCGGAGCACGCCGCGCTTGCGGCGGCCCTCGTGGTGCTCCTCGGCGCGGGGCTGCGTGGCAAGCCCTGCCGCCCCTACAGCGCGGACCTGCGCATCTTCGTCGCCGCGACCGGCTTGTACACGTACCCGGAAGTCGCGGTGATCAGCGGCGAGCCGGAGCGCGCCGCGGGTTCACCCACCCACGTGACGAACCCCCGCGTCGTGGTCGAGGTCCTCTCGGAGAGCACCAAGGACTACGATCGCGGAGAGAAGCGCATGCACTACCAGGCGCTGCCTTCGCTCGCCGAATACGTCCTCGTCGCTCAAGACCGCCGCGAGGTGGAGGCCTTCCGCCGCGAAGGCGACTCCTTCGTGGAGTCGCGCCACGGTGCGGGCGCCTCCGTCCACCTCGCGTCGATCGACGTCACGATCCGCGTCGACGAGCTCTACGAGTCCGCGGGGCTCGCGGCCCTGGCCTGAGACGGCGCCTCACCTCGCGAGGAGGGCGAGGCCCACAGCGACGACGACGCCGAGGATCGAGAGCGCCGCGGCGCGCGCACGGCGGTCTCGATCGAGCACCACCCAGCGCGAGGTCCTTCGGGTGCAGATCGAACACCGCGGCGAGGTGGAAGACGGCGTCGACGCCTGCCGCCCCGCGCCGGAGCGAGCCCGGGTCGAGGACGTCGCCCTCGACGATCTCGGCCCCGAGAGCCTCGAGGGCGGAGCGGTCGCTCGAGGGGCGGACGAGCGCGCGGACGGCGACGCCGGCCTCGGAGAGGGCACGGCAGAGGGTGGATCCGATGTGGCCGGTCGCGCGGGCTCGCCTCGGTGGTCGGCGACGACGCGGCGACGGTGCGGGCGCTCGGCGCCGCGCGCGCGGCGGTGGACGCGGCTGGGATGCCGCTCGCCGGGCTCCTCGTCGACCACGCG